>JAVBQK010000159.1:0-3670 GCA_031549105.1 Eubacteriales bacterium | reverse complement strand
CTGCGCAATTTTTGCCGGGCAGCTGATCGAGCAGGGCGCGATTGGCCGTGTGCTGCAGACGGTGGGGCTGGGACCGCACCGGCTGAGCGCGTCGGGCCGGCCCGCGTGGTTCTTTGAAAAAGAGAAGTACGGCGGCATTCTCTGCGATATCGGAAGTCACCAGATCGAGCAGTTCCTGTACTACACCGGCGCGAAGGACGCGACCGTAGTGCGCAGCCAGATCGCCAACTACAACCATCCCGATTACCCGGAGCTGGATGATTTCGGCGACGCGGTGCTCGTCGGCGATAATGGTACGACCGGGTATTTCCGCGTAGACTGGTTTACGCCGGATGGGCTGTCCACCTGGGGCGACGGACGCATGACCATCCTGGGAACGGAAGGATACATCGAGCTGCGCAAGTACGTCAATGTGGGCACGGAAAAGACGGGAGACCATGTTTTCCTGGTTAACAAGGATGGCGAGCAGCATTTCTCAGTGCACGGGCAGGTGGGCTATCCGTTCTTCGGCCAGCTGATTGAAGACTGCATCCACCGCACGGAGCGCGCGATGACGCAGGAGCACGCGTTCAAGGCCGCGGAACTGTGCGTGTGCGCGCAGATGGTGTCGGAGAAGATTCAGTAGAAAGAACTGCTGCGGACTTTTCATAACAAATGGCAAACGATCCGTTCCCGAATGGAGCGGATCGTTTCTTTATGAACGCATGAAGCAAAGATAGTGTTAGGCGCGCCGTGAAAAGTACATTCCAAGCCCCCTGCATACAGGGGCGAGGAGCGTGCTCAGTCCAAACCAGATTGCCGCGTAAGTGGGGCATACCTGCCCCAGAATGTTGAAGCGCTTCCCGGAGTAGTCCCAGACGTCAAGGTTCAGCACACGGTTAACAACCAGTCCGGTCATCAGCTCTACACCGGAGATGGCGATTGCGCTGAGGATACCGCGCCGCACGAGCGACCGCTTTGTCTGGTGGATGTGGTACATAAATGAAAAGCAAACGCCGCCAGCAAGCGCCATCGACCAATGCGTCCGTTTGCGATACAGCATCTCAAGAAGCGGATATCCCGCCGCGCCAATCGCAAAGATTGCCCGTTTTTCCGCTCGGCTCATCACAATCACCCTGCCGTAGTGTGTACGGCGGAGCGTATGGGAATCCTGGGAATAAGGGCCAATTTCCTTTTCGATCGCAGGCAGTCGGCGGTGGACCCAGCGGCACCCTTTGTGTTGCTAGGCGGTGAAGAGTGTGGTATCCTTTTGTCGTAAATGCAAGAATGGAGGGCTTCAAATGAAACGGATCATGCTGCTATGTCTCTGTTTACTTCTGTTGCTGTGCCTTCTGCCTCTGGCGCTTGCGCAGGAGGATTGCTTTCCGGATCAACCGACCTACACGCCGGAGATGCCGGAGTACCATGAGCAGCTGGGCGACGGGCACTACACAAGAGGGGAATATGAGCAGGCAATCGAGTGCTATGAGATGGCGCTTTCGTTGGACGCTGGCTACTGGCATGCATACTACGGGATTGCCTTCACATACCGCGCGATGGGCAGGCTCGATCTGGCGATTGATCACTACACGCAGGTTATGGGCCTTGCGGCGGACTATGCGCAGCCATACAAATCGCGCGCCGAAATCTACCAGTTCCTCCGCCGCAATGAGGAAGCCGAGGCGGACCTGAACCGGTATGTGCAGATGCATGGGCAATACCCGATTGCCTATATCGCCAGGGCTGATTTCTACATGGACATGCAGGAATATGAGCGGGCCGCGGCTGACTACACGACGGCGTTTGAGAAGGGGCCTGCTGACTCCATCGTTGCCGGACTGCACCTTAGGCGCGGCGAAGCGCGGCTGCAGATGGGCGATGTGGATGGCGCTGCGGAGGACTTCAGCGCGGCAGCAATGGCACAACAGAAATAGACAAAAGAGGAAAAGCAATGAGCATTGTATACTGTGACACAAAGAAAGACCTGCCGCCCGAGCAACTGCGTCGCCTGTTTATGCTGGTGGGCTGGTCCAATGGATCGGAATCCGAGGATATGCAAAAGGGCTTCAGCATGCCGTTTGTGAACTCAACGCTCGTCATTTCGGCATGGGAGGGTGACCGCTTGGTTGGCGCGGTGCGCGTGCTCAGCGATAAGATCATCCGATCGGTCATTTACGATTTGCTGGTCGACCCTGAGTTTCAGGACCAGGGAATAGGCCAGGAGTTGGTGCGGCGGTGTAGGGAGCATTTCCCGGGCTCGGAGTGGCTCGTTCAGACAACGGCGGATATATACCGCTATTACGAGAAGCTCGGGTTCAAGGTCAACAAAGACGTGTTTTTATGTATCTCTTCCAGGTACGTGGAGGCGAATGTTTAGGGTAGCGCTACCTCCTGCGGGACCAACACGTACAGTGATTATCACACATCGGGAGGGCTTCCATGGCGACGTATCTACAGAATTGCACCATCGTTGACGGCACTGGAGCACCGGCATATCCGGGCGGTATTCTGATTCGGGATGGGCGGATTGCAGACATCACAGATTCCGCGCCCGATCTGCCAAACCTGGAAATCATCGATTGTACGGGCCTGGTGGCCGCGCCGGGCTTTATCGATGCGCATAGCCATAATGATTGGTTTGTGCTTGACGGGGATGCGGAGCAGCACTTCAGGCCCTTCTTGCAGCAGGGTATCACAACATTTGTTGTGGGCAACTGCGGCTTTTCCGCAAGCGGGTACAGCGCGGATTCTCCCTATGCTGAACAAATGGGCGGCGGCATCTTCGAGCAGGATGGTGAGGGCCGCCGCGCTACGGAGTTTGCAAAGTGGCTGGAGGCAGTGAACGCCCGCGCTTTGGCCAACATTGCCCCGCTCATCGGCCATGGCACGGTGCGTACAGGGATCAATGGAAAGGGCGCCGGAGCGCTGACCCGTGAGCAGCGCCGCCAGATGATGGAGAGGCTGGAGGCGGCGCTCCAGCAAGGCGCGCTGGGCGTATCGCTGGGGCTGATGTATGAGCCGGGCCTGTATGCGTCCCGGGATGAAATCCTGGAGGTCGCCCGGTTGGTCAAGCGGTATGACCGCATTCTGACTGTGCATCCCAAGGCGGAAAGCACTGTTTCGCTGTCCTATCCGCTGTGGAAAGGCAGCCACCTGCTGCTTGCGCTCCAGGAACTCGCGGACATCGTGCGGGAGACGGGTGTGCGCCTGCAATACAGCCATTTGATCTTTGTGGGAAAGCGCACCTGGCGCGATGAGGCAGCGGCACTGGAGATTTTTGAGGACCTGCAGGATGAGGGGCATGATATCATGTTTGATATGTACCCGCTGAACTACGGCGCATCGGTGATCACCGTTGTGTTGCCGGAGTGGTATATGCGCCTTTCCCCCAAGCAGCGCCTGGCGCCGCTGACGAGGCTGAAGCTGTGGGCGATGGTGAAGGTCACGGTGGCGCTGCTGGGCTTCGGCTTTCCGGACATCACCATTTCCTATGCGGGGGAGGAACACCCTGACTGGATCGGCAAAACGATCCCCGAACTGGCGAAGATGTGGGGGATTGGCGATTTCAGCGCCTACTTGCGCGCGTGCGAGGAGAGCGGTTTCGACGCGAAAGTACTGCAGGGCGCTTACCAAAACGTGGACATCATGCGGCGGCTGATGCAGCATCCGCAGTCGCTATACATGACGGACG
>JAVBQK010000120.1:0-8647 GCA_031549105.1 Eubacteriales bacterium | reverse complement strand
CCACCGCCCTTGGGTCGGGGGTCCTGGGCTCCTCCGCCCCCCTGGCGTTTCTTTTTCTCGTCACACCCCGTTGACCACGTTTCTCGTCTTCCCCTGCAAGTATCCCTGCAAATTCTCGACCGCGATATCCATCAGGCGGCTGCGGCTTTCCTTGGACGCCCAGGCGATGTGCGGCGTGATGATGCAGTTGGGTGCGGTGAGCAGCGGATTATCTGGGCGGATTGGCTCGGCGGAGACGACGTCCAGCCCGGCGGCGGCGACTTTGCCGCTCTTTAGGGCCTCGGTAAGGTCGGATTCGACAATCAGCGGTCCGCGCGCGTTGTTGATCAGGATCACGCCGTCCTTCATCTGGGCGATGGTGGCGGCGTTGATGATGCCCTCGGTGGAGGGGAGCAGCGGGCAATGCAGGCTGATCACGTCGGAGCGGGTGAGTAGCTCATCCAGCGATACGTAGGTGGCGATTTCGCGCCCACTGTCCGTCTCGGTGGCATCGTGTGCGATGACGTTCATCGATAGCGCTTTGGCGATGCGGCCGGTGACTTGGCCAATCCGGCCAAAGCCGATGATGCCCATCGTCTTGCCCGCCAGCTCAATCAGCGGATAATCCCAGAAACAGAAATCAGCGCTGGCCGCCCAGCGGCCCTGGTGCACCGCTGCGTCGTGGTGACCGATGCGGTGGCAAATCTCCAGCAGCAGCGCGATGGCGAACTGGCCGACGGCCTCGGTTCCATAGGCGGGAATATTGGTGACTGGAATGCCCCGCGCCCGCGTGGAGTCGAGGTCGACTACGTTATAGCCAGTGGAGAGCAGCCCGATATAGCGGATGGACGGGCAGCTATCGATAATACCCGCAGGCAGCGGTGTCTTGTTCGTGATAACGACTTCCGCATCGCCGATCCGGCGGATGATCTCCGCCGTGTCGCTGGGCGGCGTCCGGTCGTACACTGTTAGCTCGCCAAGCGCTGAGAAACCATCCCAACTTAGGTCGCCGGGGTTTTCCGTGTAACCATCCAAGATTACGATTTTCATGCTTCAGTCCTCCAAGAGCGCCCATGCGCGGTTTAGTGTGCGCTTTGTGTTTGCCAGGATCAGGTCTGGGTCCTCGTCCTGCCAGGGCTTTACTTCAAAGGAAAGCACCAGCGGCGCATCCTTGCGGAAGAACCCTTCTTCTTTCAGAACGGTGAGGAAGTCCAGCAGCTCGGGCACGTCATTCGCGCTGCCCGGGAAGCCAAAACGTGGATGCGCGTCGCCGTAGGCGGGCAGGTCAGAACCCTTGGCGACCGCGTTGCCGATGTGCAGGTGGGTAATGTAGGGTCGGAGCGTTTGGATGACGAATCGACTCGTTTCGTATGTCAGCGGGAAATGCGACAGGTCGACCACCAGGCCGAAGTTTGGGCAGCAGGAACGCATGTCGGCGGCAAAGCGTGCGGCATAGGGTGCGGGGCCGATCAGCGACTTCTTATCAATGTCGAAGTCGAACACCTCCAGCTCCACGCTCATCCCCTTTTTCGCGGCGTATGCGCACAGCGCCTTTGTGGTCTTTAGCAGCTGCTCGTATGCAAACTCTTTGGTTGCTTCCTCGTACTTGCCCGAAAGAAATGCGATGCCCTTCGCGCCCAGCTGCTCCGCTTCGTCGATTGCCTCGATGAGCGTGGCCTGTGCCGCGAGGCGCGCTTCTTCGTCCAGCGCGTTGGGGTTCAGGCCCGTGGTCAGCAGGCGCGGCTGTGCGCCGTAGCAGACGGTGATGCCAGCGGTCTGGATCATCCGGGCGGCCTGCGCGCGGATAGCGGGGTCTTTGATCCACGTTACTTCGACGGCGTCGAAGTAATCGTCGCAAAGGGTTTTTCCAAGCGTGCCGAGGATGTCGCCCTCGCCGCGCATTACCTCGGGGTACGACATAAAGTGAATGGTGCCAAGCCTAAAATACTTGTGGATGGATGCGTTCATTGATACTCCTTTCGCGGCCGGGTTACAGCAGCGAAACGTCGTAGCCCAGCGCGTGCGATAGCTCCGCGCCCGCCTGGACCAGCACGTCCAGCTTGCTCATCAGCTTGTCGTTGGTCATGCGGAAAATGGGCCCGGTTACGCTCAGCGCGGCGACGATCTTGCGCGTATAGTCCCTGGCGGGCACCGCGATGCAGCGCGCGCCAATCTCGCACTCCTCGTTGTCAAACGCGTAGCCGAGCTGGCGCGCCTGCGCAAGCTCCACCAGCAGCGCCTCTTTGCTGGTGATGGTGTTGAGCGTGAAGGAGGGGAGACCCTTGCGGGTGATCAGCGCATCCATATCCTTCTCGCTGTAGTTGAGCAGCAACAGTTTGCCCACGCCGGTGCAGTGCATCGGGGCCTGGTTGCCGATGAACTGCATCGTGCGCAGCATCTGCCCCGGGCCCTGGATGACGCCAATGTAGACGACCGTCATGTCCTGCTCGATCGCCAGGCACACGGACTCCATGAACTCCCCGGCCAGCCGCTTCATGATCGGCAGCGCCAGATCGTACAGGTGTATGTTGGACGATACGCGGTGCGCCACCGCGCAGATTTTGGTCGTCAGCGAATAGCGGGCGCTGGCCGGGTCCTGCTGCACGTATCCATTGTCGATCAACGCCTGCAAAAACCGGAAGACCGTGCTGGCATTCATGGATAGCCCATCCGCAATGTCATGCAGTCGCTGGGGCTCATTATCGCAGGACGCCAGGTATTCGATCACCGTAAGCGTTTTCGTAGCCGATTGATTGCTGGTGGGGTTCATGTCATTCCTCCGTGCTCACCCTTTGCGCCCTAGTATAGCATAATTTAACAATTTGCAAAACTACTTTTGCGCGGAAGTGACGCTTTCATCGGGCGCAAAGCTCTTGATGGCCGCAAGGCTTCCACCCATGTCGCACAGTTGCTCGTTGTCACAGTAGGCGTCGATCACATACGTGCGGCCGGAGGCCTTCGCGCGGGCGAGCGCGTCCCTCAACTGCTGCGGCGTGACCACGCGCTCGGCAAGGCAGCCATACCCTTCCGCGACCTTCACATAGTCAATCCGCCCGTCCTGGTTGTAGGGCATATCCACCGCGTATTCGTAGCCGTATGCACCCTTCTGATTCTGACGGATCAGGCCTAGGTACGCGTTGTTGAGGATGACCACGATGATCGGCTTTTCGTATACCGCCGCCACCGCGATTTCCTCGCCCATGAACGTGAAGCCGAAATCGCCCAGCACCGTCACGGCGTGGCATTCCGGGTGCGCGACCTTCGCGCCAAACGCGGCGGGGACTTCATATCCCAGCGTGCCCGCACCGCCGGAGGGGAGATAGCGCATGGGTTTGTTGATCTGCTGCAGCTGGCCGGACCATATCTGCGTGATGCCGCAGCCGACGGTGAACAGCGTATCATCGTCAAACGCCTCGTTGATCTCCTGGAAGAGGCGGTGCGGCTTCATCGGGATGGCCTCGTAGTCGGTTTTGCGCCTGAGTGCAGTGCGTAATGCAGGCAGCGCATCGGCGCGGGCCGGGTTGACGGGCGCAAGCCCTGTGCGGCGTGCTTCGGCAATCAGCGCACGGACGGCTTTCTTCGCGTCCGCGACGATGCCCAGGTCCGGCGAGAACACCTTGCCGATCTGCGTGGGCTCAATGTCAATGTGGATAAAGGTACGGCCGGCCCGGTACACTGTAAGATCGCCGGTATGCCGGTCGGTGAACCGGCAGCCGATGCCCAGCACCAGATCGGACTCCAGGAACGTGCGGTTGCCAATCGGCTGCCCGACCTGGATGCCCGCGTGCCCGGCATTGAGCGGGTGGTCCTCCGGGATACCGCCTTTGGCCATGTAGGTGGTGATGACCGGAATCTTCAGCAGCTCGGCCAGCTCGATAACATCGGCCTCGGCCTCTGACAGCGTGACGCCGCCGCCCATGATGATCGCCGGGGCTTTGGCGCGGGCAATCATTGATATTACCTTTTCAATATCCGCGCTGCTGGGCGAGGGGGAGTCCACCGGCAGCGGCTGGTATGCATCAATGTCGAAGTCAATCTCCGCTTGCTGTACATCCAGCGGCAGGTCAAGCAACACCGGGCCGGGTCGCCCGTTGCGCATCAGGAAGAATGCCTCGCGCAACGTTTCAGGCAGTGCCGCCGCGTCGCGGACCTGGTATGTTTTCTTCGCGACGGTCTTGCAGATTTCTGCGATGTCCACGCACTGGAACGGCTCCATGCCCAGCTGCCAGCTGTTCGCCTGGCCGGTGATGGCGAGGAAAGGGATCGAATCAATGTACGCAGTGTACAGGCCCGTGACGAAGTTGGTCGCCCCGGGGCCGGACGTGCAGATGGCCAGCGCGATGCGGTGGCTGGCGCGGTAGTACGCGTCCGCCGCGTGGGTGCAGGCCTCCTCATGCCGCATGCAGTAGTGCGCAATCGGCGCGTCCTGCAGGTACTTGTAAACGGGATTGATGCCCGCGCCGGGGATGCCGAACGCATCCTGAATGCCCTCCTTGACGAGAATCTGGACCAGTGCTTCCGCTGCTTTCATTGTGTTCTCCTTCCCACTTGCCATCGTTGACATTTTTGGGCTAGTGTGGTAATTTGATTTTAGAATTCAAATATGAATTTCGATATTTGAATTCAATCTATCAATATAATTATGAAAGGGGGACATACCCATGAAGAAATCCATCGCGATCGTGCAGACCAGCGCGGTCTCCTCCGCAGAACTCAAGGCGCTATGCCTGGAGCTGCTCCCTTCCGTTGAAGTTCACCAGATCATTGACGACAGCCTCATCCGCGAGGTCAACGCAAACGGCGGCCCGACGCTGGGTGTGAAGCGGCGCATGCTCGCCTACTACCAGCAGGCGGAGAGCCTGGGCGTGGACCTGATCCTCAACCAGTGCTCCAGCGTGGGCGAGGTCGCGGATGCCATTCGCCCATTCATCGGTGTGCCGATCGTCAAGATTGACGAGGCGATGGCGCGCAAGGCCGTGTCGCTGGGCAGCCGCATCGGCGTCATTGCGACTGTCGCCACCACCGTCGGCCCCAGCGTGCGCCTGGTGGAGCATGCCGCGCGGGAGGCGGGCGCTTCCGTGATGGTCACCCCGCATCTGGTCAAGGACGCGATGATGGTACTCATCGAGAAGGGCGATGTCAAGACCCACAACCGGATGGTGCGCGGTGAGGTACTGCGGGCCGCCGAAGAAAGCGATGTGATCGTGCTGGCCCAGGGGAGCATGACCGTGCTGCTGCCCGAGCTGACCGATGTACAGAAGCCTGTACTGACCAGCCCGCGCCTTGCGATCGAGTACACCCGGACGCTGCTGGGCGTCTGACTACGGAAGGAGGAACGCGCATGACGGCGGAACCGAAGATCATCGTGCTGGACGACGACCCAACCGGCACGCAGACGGTCCATGGCCTCTACGTATACACCGACTGGTCCAGGGAGACGATCCTCGCGGCATTCCTGGACGGCCATCCGATGTCCTACATCCTCACCAACTCGCGCAGCTTCAGCGAGGAGGAAACCATCCGCGTGCACCGCGAGATTGGCGCGTCAGTGTGGAGTGTCTCCGAGGAGCTGGGCCGCGCATTCCTGCTGATCAGCAGGGGTGACTCCACGCTGCGCGGGCACTACCCGGCGGAGACCGAGGCGCTCCGGAACGCAATCCCCGGACCCATCGACGGCGAGGTGATCATTCCCTTCTTCCAGGAGGGCGGCCGCTTCACCCGCGATAACATCCACTACGTGCGGTTGGGCGATGCGCTCGTCCCCGCAGCCGAAACCGAGTTTGCCAGGGACGTGACCTTCGGCTACGCCCATTCCCACCTGGGGGAGTGGGTGCAGGAGAAAACGGGCGGCCGCTACCGGGCGGAGGACTGCGTGTACATCCCTATGGGCCAAGATGAGGACACCACCTACCGCGCACTGCTGGGCGTGAGCGGCTTTGCCAAGGTCATCGTCAACGCGATGGAGATGCGGGACCTGGACGTTTTCGCCCGCGCTGTCCGCCGGGCGATGGCGGAAGGCAAGCGTTTTCTGTTCCGCACCGCGGCGGGCTTTCCCAAGGCGATCGGCCATGTGACGGACAGGCCATTGCTGACACGCGGGGAACTCGTTCCGGCCGATGCGGCGCAGGGTGCGCTGGTGGTCGTCGGTTCCCATGTGCGCACCACCACCGCACAGCTTGCCGCGTTGCTGGAGGGGGCTGAGAACCTGTACCCGATCGAGTTTGACGCGTCCGCCGCGCTGCGCTCGGGTGGCCTTGCGGAGGAAGCAGCGCATGCGCTCTCGCGAGCGGAAGAAGCCATCGTCGCGGGGAAGACTGCCGTGCTCTACACCAGCCGCGCACTGCTTGTGCCCGAAGGCGGGGACCGGGAGAAGGCGCTGCAACTATCGGTTTCGATCTCCGATGCGTTGACGGGCATCGTCACCTCGTTCCGCACCCGTCCCGCGTACCTGCTGGCCAAGGGCGGCATCACGTCCAGCGATGTGGCGGTGAAGGGCCTTGGCATTCGAAAAGCTCTGGTCGCGGGACAGATACGGCCCGGCATTCCGGTGTGGATTGCAGGCGAGGAGAGCAAATTCCCGGGCCTTGCGTACATCGTGTTCCCCGGCAACGTGGGGGAGCCCGATACATTGAGGGACATCGTGCGGGAACTGTCGGTCATCCCTTGACGGACCCCACCATAGTGCCCTTGACAAAATAGCGCTGGATGAACGGATACACGCAGAGGATGGGGAGCATCGCGATGACGATTGATGCTGCGATGATCATCTCATACGAGGGGCGGAAGATCAGCTCCGAATCCAGCATGCTGGAACCAATCTGGTTGTGCTCGGCGATCATGTTGCGAAGCAGCACCTGTAGGGGCTGCTTTTCTGTATCACGCAGCAGCACCATGGGCCAGAAGTAGGTGTTCCAGTGGCCGACGGCGTAGAACAGACCGATGGTGGCAATCGTCGGCTTGGATAGCGGCAGCACAATCTTGAAGAAAATCTGAAGGTCGTTGTAGCCGTCAATCCGCGCCGAATCGAAAATATCCTCCGGAATGCCCTGCATGTATGTCCGGACAACGATCAGGTTGTAGGTGGTGATCGCGAAGGGAATCACCATCGCCCAGATGTTGTTGTACAGGCCCAGCGACTTGAACACGATAAAGCGGGAGATCATGCCGCCGTTGAAGTACATTGTCAGCACAATGAGCAGCGTGAAGCCGCGCCGCCAGATCAGGTCCTTGCGGGAGATGGCGAAAGCGAGTGAGCAGGTCATGTACAGATTGATCAGCGTGCCCAGCGATGTATACAGGATTGTGTTGCCGTACGATGCCCAGAACGAGGGCTGCGACACCGCGTACTGGTACGCCCGGATGTTAAACCCCTTGGGGAAGAACGACACGGAGTTGGTGAGCACCGCGCTCACATCGCTGAGCGAGATGGAGACCGTGTACAGCAGCGGATAGAGCGTCACCGCTGAAATCAGCAGCATCAGGACCGTGTTGCACACGGTAAAGACGCGGGAGCCAAGGCTTTTATCCTTTACGTTCATCACGCGTCCCTCCTTACCACAAGCTGGTTTCGGTCAGCCGTCGGCTAAGCATGTTCGTTGCGGCGACCAAGGTGAGCGATACGACTGCGTTCATCAGGTCCACTGCGGTACCATAGCTGTAGTTGCCCTGCGTAAACCCCGACCGGTAGACAAAGGTTGATATCACGTCTCCCGTCTCATAGGTGGCGGGGTTGTACATCAGCAGAATCTTCTCATACCCGATGTTAAGCATGTTGCCAAGATTCAGCAGAAACACGACGATGACCGTCGGCAGAATGCCTGGCAGCGTGATGTGCCACATGCACCTAAGCCGCCCGCCACCATCAATCCCAGCGGCCTCGTAGAGTTGCGGGTCCACATTGGAGATGGCGGAAAGGTACAGAATCGCCCCCCAGCCCAACTCCTGCCAGATGCCCGACCACACGTATAGGTGCCTGAACCAGTTCTTATCCAGAAAGAAGTTGATTGGCTCCCCGCCCAGCTGCGCAATGGCATGGTTGACAATGCCGGTGTTGGGCGAGAGAATGTTCTTGAGCAATCCAATGACGATGACGACGGAGATGAAGTGCGGCAGATAGCTGACTACCTGCACCGTCTTCTTAAACCTCGCATTGCCAATCTCATTGAGCAGCAGTGTGAAGATGATGGGCATCGGGAACCCGGCGAGCAGCTGGTAGAAGCAGAGGATGAACGTGTTCTTGACCACCCGAAAGAAGAAGGGGCTGTTCACAAAATCCCGAAAGTATTTCAGCCCCACCCACGGGCTGCCGAAGATCCCGCTGGCGACATTGTAGCGCTCGAACGCGATGACCATGCCGAAAAGCGGACCCCAGCGCAGAATGATATAGTAGATGATCCCCGGCAAAAGCAACACCATCAGATAGCGCTGCTGCAAAAGGCGCTTGCCTAGGGGAACCTTATGGTAGCGGATTTCCATGAACCGTCTCCCTCCTTTTGGTGTGAGGGGAATATCAGGTGATACTTGTGTGCTGACCCCACCCGCCGTGAGGCGAAATGTTGGGTTTCCAAAGGGCAAGGCCCTTTGGTAGGGGGTCCAGGGGGACAAAGTCCCCCTGGCGTTCCCCCTAAGCCAGCGGCACGTCCTGCTCCCGCAGCTGCGCCTGTAACTC
>JAVBQK010000018.1:0-3912 GCA_031549105.1 Eubacteriales bacterium | reverse complement strand
CCCCCCCGCCCTGGGCGTTGGGGGGGGGGGCTGGGCCCGCGCCCCCCCCCGCGTTCCTTTTCCCCGCCGTCCTCCGTTATTTCCCCGCCTCGCAGTACACGCAGCGGTACACCCCGGCCTCTTCCTTGCTCAGGCGGAAGACCTGGTCCAGCCCCGGCTCGGTGGTGGTGATGCAGCGCGGGTTCTTGCAGGTGATGACGTTGACGATTTCCTTGGGCAGGGAGAGATTTTTCTTTTCAACCCTCTTGCCGTCACGGATGATGCTCACGGTAGCGTTCGGATCAAGGTAGCCAAGCGCGTCAAAGTCAACATCCAGTTGCGTATCCACCTTGATGATATCCTTGGAGCCCATCTTGTTGCTCTTGCAGTGCTGGATGACCGCGACGGAGCACTCCAGCAGGTCCAGGTGCAGATGGTTGTAGATGAGCATGGCGTGGCCCGCCTGGATATGGTCGATCACAATACCGTTTTGAATGCTATCGATGTTCATACATTCACCCCCAACATGGTCAGGATCAGCGCCATGCGCACATGCTTGCCGCACAGCGCCTGCTTGAAGTAGCACGCGCGCGGGTCGTCATCCACCTCTACCGCAATCTCGTTGACGCGCGGCAGCGGGTGCAGGATCGTCAGGTCGGACTTGGCGGTCTTGAGCGTGTCGGGCGTGAGGATGTAGCTGTTCTTCAGGCGCACATAGTCCGCTTCGTTGAAGAAGCGCTCGCGTTGTACGCGGGTCATGTAGAGCACGTCGAGCTCTTCCATTACCTGATCCATGGACGTGACCTCGCGCCACTTCAGCCCTTCATGGCGCAGCACGCCGCGCTTGATGTAGTCGGGCACCTGTAGCTCCTCCGGAGAGATGAGCACGAACTCCACACCTTCATAGCGCGCCATCGCGTGGATCAGCGAGTGCACTGTGCGGCCGAACTTCAGGTCGCCGCACAGACCCACCACCATCTTGCCCAGACGGCCCTTCTCGCGCCGGATGGTGAGAAGATCGGTCAGCGTCTGGGTGGGGTGGTTGTGCCCGCCGTCGCCGGCGTTGATGATCGGAACATTGCACTTGAGGGAGGCTGCCATCGGCGCGCCCTCCTTGGGATGGCGCATGGCGATGATGTCGGCGTAGCAAGCCACCGTGCGGATCGTGTCGCTGACGCTCTCGCCCTTCGCTGCGGAAGAGGAAGACGCCTCCGAAAAGCCCAGCACATTGCCGCCCAGCTCCAGCATGGCCGCCTCAAATGAAAGGCGGGTGCGGGTGCTCGGCTCGAAGAACAGCGTCGCCAGCTTCTTGTGGCGGCACGCTTCGGCATAGCGCTCCGGGTTTTCGATAATCTGGTCGGCCAGGTTCAGCATGTCGTCGATCTGCGGTACGCTCAGGTCTTGGATGTCAATCAGGTGGAACATCGTACGCCTCCTTATTGAATGGGTAGGGACTCTTAGCGGATCCAGGATTCATCGGCCGGGTTGTCGCGAAATGCCGTCAGGCGCGGGATGTCGGCGGCCGGGATATACCCTTCCGCGGCGGCCACGCCCAGCAGCGCGTCATAATTGGTCAGGCTGTGATTGACGGCGTTCGCCTCACGCAGCCGGTCGATGCCTTTTTGCATGCCGTAGGTGAAGATGCTGGCGATGCCCAGCACGTCCGCCCCGGCGTCCCGAAGGGCGGCCACAACCTCCAACACGCTGCCGCCGGTGGAGATCAGGTCCTCCACGATGACGGCTTTCTGGCCGGGGATCAGCTTGCCTTCGATCAGGTTTTCACGGCCGTGACCCTTTGCGCTGCCGCGCACATAGCCCATCGGCAGGCCCATCAGGTGCCCGACGATTGCCGCATGGCCGATGCCAGCAGTGGAGGTGCCCATCACGACCTCGCACGCCGGATAGTGCATGCGGATCAACTGCACCAGCCCTTCCTCGATACGGGTGCGGACCTCCGGCGCGGACAGTGTCAGCCGGTTGTCGCAGTAGATGGGGCTCTTGATGCCGCTGGCCCAGGTGAACGGCTCCTGGGGCCGGAGAAATACCGCGCCGATGGACAGCAGGTCTTTTGCGATTGCTTGCTGCATGGTGGTCACTCCCCTTTCTGTTAGCCGACGAATTCTGTTACGCAGCGCTTCCAGGCCGCGACCGGGTCCTGGGCCTCGGTGATCGGCCGTCCGACGACGATGTAGTCGCTGCCGATCTCTCGCGCCCGCTCGGGCGTCATCACGCGCGCCTGGTCATCCTTGGCCGCGCCGGCGAAGCGGATGCCCGGCGTCACGGTGTAGAAAGCTGCGCCGCACGCTTCTTTGACAAGGCCCGCCTCCAGCGGCGAGCAGACTACGCCGTCCAGCCCCGCTTCCTTGGCGTTCTTCGCATACTGCGCGACCGTCTCAGGCATCGTGGCGGAGATCAGCAGTTCCTTCTGCATGCGCTCCTCGCTGGTGGAGGTCAGCTGCGTGACGGCCAGCAGCAGCGGCCTGGTGCCGTCCGGGCGCGTCAGCCCGCGCAGCGCGGCGCGCATCATGTCAATGGTGCCAGCGGCGTGTAGGTTCACCATGTCCACGTCCAGCCGCGAGAGCACCGCCATTGCCTTTTCCACCGTGTTGGGGATGTCGTGCAGCTTCAGGTCCAGGAACAGCCCGAACCCGCGCCGCTTGATCTCCCGAACGATTTCTGGCCCTTCGGCGTAGAACAGCTCCATACCGATCTTGACGTAGGGTGTCTCCCCTGCAAACTTGTCCAGAAACTCCAGCGCCTCGCTCCCGCTGGCAAAATCCAGCGCGATGATTACATCCTTGCCCATGACGCCGCCTCCTTTATAGTTTTAGGTCTTTGATCCCCAGCTTCGCCATTTCGATTGGCAGGTTTTCAATAATCGCCTTACAGGCGTAGGGGTCCTTCAGGTTTGCCGCGCCGACCTGCACTGCGCTCGCACCCGCCATCATCATCTCCAGCACATCGCGCGCGGTGGAAACGCCGCCCATGCCCATGATTGGGATTTTCACGGCCTGTGCCACCTGATAGACCATCCGCAGCGCCACCGGGAACACCGCCGGGCCGGACAGCCCGCCGAACGTGTTGGCGAGAATGGGCTTGCGCGTTTTCAGGTCGATGCGCATGCCCAGCAGCGTGTTGATCAGGCTCAGTCCATCCGCGCCCGCATCCTCGCAGGCACGCGCGATGGAGACGATGTCGGTCACATTCGGGCTCAGCTTGACGAATACCGGCTTGGTCGTCACGGCCTTCACGGCGCGCGTCACTTCCGTCGCGCTTTCGGGTGATGTACCGAAGCTCAGGCCGCCGTGGCGCACATTCGGGCAGCTGATGTTGACCTCCAGGATCTGTACATGGGGCGACGCATCGGCCATACGGCAGCAGCGCGCGTATTCCTCCACCGAAAAGCCGCTGATGTTGAGGATGACCGGCCCTTTGTACTTGGTGGACAGCGTGGGCAGTTCCTCCGCCAGCACCCGGTCGATGCCTGGGTTTTCCAGGCCGACGGCATTGAGCATGCCCGCCGGACACTCCGCGATGCGCGGCAACGGATTGCCGTAGCGCGGCTCGCCCGTGGTACCCTTGACGGAGATGGAGCCCAGCAGGTTCAGATCGTACAGCCGGGCGAATTCCGCGCCAAACCCGAATGTTCCGCTGGCGGGAATCACGGGGTTTGCCAGGCGCACACCCGCAAGCGTTACGGACAGGTCTACCATGCGATCTCCTCCTTCCGCAGCACCGGGCCGTCCTTGCAGATGCGCTTGCTGCCCGCGATGGTCTTGCAGGTGCAGCCCATGCACGCGCCGAATCCGCAGGCCATCCGGGCCTCAAAGCTAAGCTGCCCGTCGTATGGAGTGGCCGTGTGCACCGCGCGCAGCATCGGCTCCGGACCACAGGTGTAGTAGTAGTCGCGGTCCGGCAATTCTGGCAGCAGGT
>JAVBQK010000127.1:0-14230 GCA_031549105.1 Eubacteriales bacterium | reverse complement strand
AGGCCTACCTGGAGGACGGTGCGCTGTGGTTCGGGCGGGCGCTGGAAGGGTGATTGGCGTGTGATAAAAAAAGAACGCCAGGGGGACTTTGTCCCCCTGGACCCCCTACCACAGGGCCTTGCCCTTTGGAAACCCAACATTTCGCCTCACGGCGGGTTGGTTTTTTGCATATATGCACGTATAGATTTCCAGCCCGCCCGCAGGCGAAATGTCGGAGGTCCAGGAGGCTAGCCACCGGGTAGGCTCAACGACGCAGTGCGTCGTTGAGGGGGACAGAGTCCCCTTGCGCACCCCCGCCTCTCCCTCCATCACCCCTTCACCGACCCCACCGTCAACCCCTTGACGAAGTACCGCTGTAGGAACGGATAGAGGATGATGATCGGCAGCGATGTGAGGATGATCGATGTGGCGCGCAGCGTCGCGTAGACCGTGGTGCGTTCGGCGGAACCCGAGCCGCTGGCTGCACCGGCGAGCGACTGGCCGGAAACGATGTTGCGCAGGTAGACCATGACGGAATAGCGCTCGTTGCTGTTCATGTAGATCAGACTGTAGAACCAATCGTTCCAGAAGAAAACGGCAGTGTACAGCGCAATCGTCGCGATGGCGGGCATTGACAGTGGCAACACAATCTTTAGCAGGATGCCGAAATACCCCATGCCGTCGATGACTGCAGCCTCCTCAATGCTCTCCGGCAATGATTTGAAGAAGTTGATCAGGATAATCAGGTTAAACTGGTTGATCGCGAAGGGCAGCAGCATCGCCCAAATGGTGTTGTTCAGCTTGAGCCAGACCACCAGCATCAGATTGGGAATCATGCCGCCGGAGAAATACATCGAAAAGATAACCAGCTTCATCATGATGCTTCGCCCACGCAGGAAAGGCTTGGAGAGCGGGTAAGCGAACAAAATCATCATCGACAGCGCAATGAACGAGCCGCCGATGGTATAGATGATCGTGTTCCGGTACCCAATGATGAACTGCGCGTTGCTGATGATGAGCTTATATGCGTCCAGTGTAAATTCTACCGGGTAGAAGAGCACCCAGCCGTTGATGACAGCCTTCGCGCTGCTGAACGATATGGCCAGCATGTAGACGAACGGGAACAGGCACATGAACAGCACCAGCATCATCATGCAGATGTTGAAGAATGAAAAAATCCGGTAGCCGGTCGAACGGTCTCTCATATCTCGTCCCTCCTTAATACAGGCCGTCGCCTGTGAGGCGCTTGGAGATAAAGTTCGCGGACGACACGAGAATTACGCCGATCACGCCGCCAAAGAGGCCGACCGCGGTGGCGTAGGAATAGTTGTTGTTGGTGATGCCGTAGCGATACACGAACGTGTCAATGACATCGCTGACCACCGAGTTTTCCGGTGAGTAGAGCAGTAGCACCTTCTCGAACCCAACAGAGAGCAACCGCCCAACACTGAGGATGAACATGACCATGATCGTGGGCATGATCGACGGGATGGTGATGTACAGCGTCTGCTTCCAGCGGTTCGCGCCGTCGATCATCGCGGACTCGTACAGATCACCATTGATGCCGGTGATCGCCGCCAGATAGATGATCGCCGACCAGCCGGTAAACTGCCACATGTCCGTCAATATATAGATGGGCCGGAAATAGGCCGGTTCATTTACAAAATAAATGGGTTTGATGCCGAATGTGTTTTTAAGGAACATGTTCAAGATACCGCTGGTGGGCGAGAGGATCTCGTTCAGCATGGTAATCATGACGATGGTAGAGACGAAACGGGGCATATACGAAACCGTCTGCACCAGCTTTTTGAACTTGAGGCTGCGTAGCTCGTTGAGCAGCAGCGCAAAGATAATGGGTACTGGAAAATTAACCAGCAGGTTGAGCGAGGAGGTAATCAGCGTATTTTTGAACGCACGCCAGAACGAGAAAGGCGGGAAGGAAAAAAGGATTCCTTCCCGCCTTGGTTTCCTTAGCTCTGCGTCTCACTTATGTCATAAGGCCTCAACTATCTATTGACTTGTTACTGGTCCGAGGCGAAATGACAGTGAGTCAACTTCACCTGAACTTCTTTGTAAAGCCAGCAGATGTCACGGATGATAATGGTGAACCCAGCGGTAGCCACATTCCAGGCAACGGAAACCGTATACACTGCAATTCATACCTACGGACTCACTTGTGATGGTGATAGACGCTGAACTGACGCCACATGCATAGCAGCGATTTGGCCAAGAAGTGGAGGGGGTAACACCATTACAGGCAAACGCACTTACCGTAACACCCAGGACTAAAACCATTACAAGTAGGACAGCTGAAATGCGCAGTTTCGTTTTCATAGTAACGCCTCTCTTTCAACATCAATAATAGACACTATGGAAGCAAAAGCAACAAAACAGTTAAAACACTCTGGAAAAATCACCTCCATGTACTGTTCGTTGCTTCTATTGAAATCATACCATCAATGGAATAATTTGTCAATATGATCAAAGCATATTTCAAAAGTTATTTTATTGCATATTTGTCTATAAGAATTTTTACGTACCAGCTCACTAGGGCTAGGGGCTATCTCAAGTGAAAGTTCACTTCCAAGATATAGAGCAACATCCAAATAAGCAAGACTCTGTTCCTTGCGTATCCCGGAAACATGCGCTATAATCAGCGTGGAGGTAAGCTGCGTGTCGGATTGGATCGAATCATTGCGTCATGCCCCTGTCATCGCGGCAGTCCGCGGACGGGAGCAGCTTTTGTGTGCGGTCAGGTCGCCGGTACGGGCTGTTTTCCTGTTGGAAGGCGACCTCTTCACACTGCCGGAGATGGTGCAGACGGCACAGGCGGCAGGCAAACTTGCCTTTGTACACCTGGACCTTGTCGAGGGCGCCAGCCGCGACGCCGCAGGCGTCAGGTGGATCGCCCGCACGGTACGGCCCACAGGTGTACTCTCCACGCGCGCGCCGCTGCTGCGCACCGCGGCGGAAGAAGGCCTGCGCACGGTGCTGCGCATTTTCCTGGTGGATTCCTCGTCCATGGAAACGGGTGTGCGCATGATCAAGTCCTGCGCGCCGGATCTGGTCGAAGTGATGCCGGGATTGGTAACCCGCGCGATCGGCCAGCTTGGCCGGCGCATTGCGCAACCGGTAATCGCTGGCGGCATGATGGAGCGGGAAGAGGACGTAAAAGCGGCGCTGGCCGCGGGCGCGCTGGCCGCGTCCACATCCAGCGAAGCCCTATGGGCAAAGGGAGGACGGTAGCATGGAAAAAACATTGAACTCAGGCAGCCGGGACGTAGGGCGCGCGGCGTTGATCATGAGCATGACGCGCACGCGTGACGAAGAGAAGAGCTGCAAGGCTATGTTTCTGGAAGAAGGTATTCGCACCGCCGCGGTGGACTATGGCGGAGAATTCGTCTCCTCCATCATGCGCATTGTGGAGCGCACGGTTGTCGCGGCGAAACGCGAGGGGCTGATCAGCGATGTGCACCTGGAAGAAGGCGCCGCGATGGGCGCGTCCCGCGAGGCGCTATCGCAAATATCCGGCAAGGCGCTGGGCCTCAACGTCGGCGGTAAAATCGGCATCGCGCGCTCGGGCGAGCATATCGCGGTGGCGGTTTTTTTCGGGGTGGGGCTGGTGCACCTCAACGAAGTATGCGTGGGCATGGGGCACCGCGCAATCTAGGGGGCAAGGAAAACACATGGCATTGACCATCGCCATTGACGGTCCGGTAGGCGCCGGAAAATCAAGCAACGCCAAAGCGTTGGCGAGAGCACTGGGTATTCTGTATCTGGATACCGGTGCGATGTACCGTGCACTCGGGCTAAAAGCGTTGCGCGAGGGCGTTGATCCGCTTGACGAGCATGCGGCGGAGGAGCTTTCCGACCGTACGCACATCGATGTACGCCTCGAAAGCGGCGAGCAGCATACGTTCCTGGACGGCGAAGATGTGACAGATTTCATCCGCACGCCGGAGGTCAGCGCCGCCGCGTCGGCCATCTCCAAGGCCTGGGGTGTGCGCTGGCACATGGTGCGCCTGCAGCAGCAGTACGCCCGCTCGTCCGATATGGTGCTGGATGGCCGGGATATCGGCACGCGCGTGTTGCCAAACGCGACGTTCAAGTTCTTCCTCACAGCGTCGGCGGAGGAGCGCGCGCAGCGGCGTTTTGCGGAACTTTCGGCGCGCGGCGCTGTGTGTACCTATGAAGAGGTGCTGCATGACTTGATCGCGCGCGATAAACAGGACAGCGAGCGCCCGGTGGACCCGCTGCGCCGCGCCGAAGATGCGTATGAAATCGACACGACCGGCATATCACCGGAAGACGTACTGCAAATATTGATGAGCATCATAAAGGGGGACGCACGGTGAAGGTCGAAAAAACATGGTTTTACTCGTTCGCGCGGGTGATCATCGGCTTTATCTATACCGTCATATTCCACGCGAAAGCGCGCGGCACGGAGAACTTTCCTACCGATACACACTGCATCATCATCAGCAATCATATTTCCGCGTGGGACCCGCTGACCATCGCCAAATTCTACAAGGTCAGCGAGGTTCATTTTATTGCCAAGGACTCGCTGTTTAAGATTCCCGTGCTGCGCCTCATTCTGCGCGGGCTGCACGCCTTTCCGGTGAGCAGGGGAGAGACGGATATGTCCGCGATGCGCACCTCCATGCAGGTGCTGCGCGATGGGCATGTGCTGGGCATCTTTCCTGAGGGACACCGGCAGCCAAGCGGGCAGGTCGGCAAGATTGAGACGGGCGTGGCGGTCATGGCGCTAAAGAGCAATGTGCCCATGGTGCCCGTGATGATTAGCGGAAAATACCGCCCCTTTGGCAAGCTGCGCATGGCGGTGGGAAAACCCATCCCGCTGGATGATCTGCGCGCGCGGCGCGCCGATACAGAGACACTGGAAGAAGTCAAGGCACGGGTAAGAGCCTCGCTGGAGGCACTGGGACCGATGACGGACTTCTAGGTCGCTTTCGTTTTATGCGGATAATAAGGTGCGTAGGGAAAGTTCTCCAGTTACGCATAAAAAAGCTTATGCTGGGCAGGCAAAAGTGAAAGGTTTCGCCAGCAAACGCCGGCATCCGAATGCCTGTATAGAACACCATCATGCGAAATTTGCCTGACCACTTCGCAAGCAAAAGGTTTTCCTGCCAGGAACTTCCAACTTTTTTTCAACAATAAGGATGGAATTGAAGGATTTCGGGAATGTATATCGAAGTGTAGATGATAGTTCTAAATGGCGTATAGTAGGTTTCTCTGGAGGAAATTCGTGCCGATTGAGATTGGGAAACATGCGGGATTTTGCTTCGGGGTGCGGGCTGCGGTTGAGAAAGCGTTTGAAGCATGCGAGAGGAACGCCCCCTGTTGGGCGCTCGGCAGCCTCGTCCATAACGAGCAGGTCATGCAGAGACTTCGCGACGCGGGGCTTCGGATTGCAGGCTCCATTGAGGAGATCACCGAGGGAACGGTGGTGCTTCGCTCGCATGGCGTTTCCCCTGAGACAATCGCCGAACTTAGCGCGCGCGGCCTTTCGATCGTAGACGCTACGTGTCCCAGCGTCGCGCGCGTGCATAAACTCGTGGAGGCCTACAGCCAGGATGGCAGCACGGTGATCATTGCCGGCCAGGCTGAGCACCCGGAAGTGCAGGCCACCGCCGCATGGTGCAAAGGCCCGGTGCTGGTGGTCGCGGACGGCGCTGCAGCAGACGCATTGCCGACTATGGAACGCGCGATGGTGATTGCGCAAACCACGCTGACCCAGCGCGCATGGCGCGAGATTGTCGACAGGCTGAATGCACGCATTGCCTCGCTGACAGTTGCCAATACCATCTGCGGCGCGACGGACCAAAGACAGCGCGAAGCCGAAGCGCTGGCCGAGAAAGCGGACGTGGTGCTGGTGGTGGGAAGCCATCAGAGCGCCAACACCCGTGCCCTATACGAGACCTGCCGCGCACGCTGCGCGCGGACCTACTTTCTGGAATCCGCCGCCGACATTCCTGACGGAATCAAGGCGACTGATTATATTGCGATAGCCGCCGGCGCCTCCACGCCGGAGTGGTCACTTAAGGAGGTTGCGACACGTATGAACGACATGGAACAGAACATCCCTCAGGAAGCTGTAGAACAGCCCGCCGCTGCGCCGGCCGACCCGATCGCCGCCGACGCGCCCGCCCAGGACACGCCCGTAGCCAAAGCGCCGGTCGCACGCGCAAGCGCGGAAGCCGCGGAGAACAGCTTCATGGCGGACATTGAGGCAACCCTTGTGACCATCCGCCCGGGGCAGACGATCACCGGAACCGTGGTGCAGATTACCGAGGACGAAGTATGCGTCAACATCGGCTACAAGTCCGACGGCCTGATCAAGCGCGCTGAGCTTGTCTCCACCGATGTCAAGGTGGGCGACGAGATTGACGTGGAAGTGGTGAAGGTAAACGACGGCGAAGGCAACGTGGTGCTCTCGCAGCGCAACATCGTCAACCGCCGCAACTGGGACGCACTGATGGCCAAATACGATGCGGGCGAGTATGTCGATGGCGTGGGCAAGGAAGCCGTCAAGGGCGGCCTGATTGCCAACGTGACCGGCATCCGCGCGTTTATCCCGGCCTCGCAGCTCTCCCAGCGCTATGTCGAGAAGATCGAAGACTTCGTCGGCAAAGAAATGCGCCTGAAGATCATCGAGGTTGACAAGGCGAAGAAGCGCATCGTTTGCTCCCGCAAGGACGTCATCGCCGAAGAATCCGCCAGCCGCAAGAAGGAAATCTGGGGCAAGCTGATTGAAGGTGAGATCATCAGCGGCATCGTTCGCCGCCTGACCGATTTCGGCGCGTTCGTCGACATCGGCGGCGTGGACGGCTTGGTGCACGTGACCGACCTGAGCTGGGGCCGTGTGAAGCACCCCAACGAGGTCGTTGCGCCGAATCAGACCATCGAAGTCAAGATTCTCTCGCTTGATCCCGATCGTGAAAGGATCCAGCTTGGCTATAAGCAGACCCAGCCGCGTCCCTGGGACGTTGCTGAGGAGAAGTATCCCGCCGGCGCGATCGTCGAGGGCAAGGTTGTCCGCATTACCACGTTTGGCGCGTTCGTAGAGCTGGAACCCGGCCTGGACGGTCTGGTACATATTTCCCAGTGTGCGCTGACCCGCATTGCCAAGGTGGAGGACGCCGTGCAGGTGGGCCAGTACGTCCGCGTGAAGGTGCTGGGCGTTGACCCGCAGGCCAAGCGCATTAGCCTGAGCATCCGCGCCGCGCTGGAAGAAGAAGCGTTCAACTACTCCGACGAAATCCCCGGCGACGACATGATGGCCGAGGGCGACGACGTATATGCTACCCCCGTAGATTACACGCAAGAGAACTACGAGGAGTAATCCTTCGTAGCGAAAGGCGGGGATGGCGAAGGCCATCCCCGTTTTCTTTATTTATTGCCCCTTGTTTATAGAGAGGAGGCGCCCCAATGCTCACACGGATACGGCATGATGATACCCTCTGGAACAATCCGCCTTTCGCGAAGGAAGAGGTTCTGTTCGACCTCATGTACCGCTTACAGACGGCGGAGGACGGGCTGTTCCTGACGGACGGCGAAAGCATGTTCCTCGCCCAAAGCTCACCAGATATGCCCGCCTGGATATGGACAGAGGAATCTGTTGGTAATGAGGGCATTGCGGAACTGCAGGCAGCGTGCGAGGAGCACGGCATCGCTGACGCGTTTGTAAAGCCCGCAGTCGGCGCAAGGTTCTTTCCGGGCAAGCAGCCGCATCATAGGATGCTGGGCAACTACTGCCCGCGTTTGATCCGTCCGGAAGGGATCAGCGGCATGTGCGAGCATCCAGGACCGGGCGATGTCGAAGCAGTGATGGCCATGCTAGGGGAGTTTGATATGCAGGTGCAAGGCAGGCGGGAGACGGAGGATCAGTACCGGGCGACGGCTGAGGCGATGTGCGGCAGCACGAACTGCATGGTATGGCGTGAGCCCGGCGGCGAGGCGGCATCGCTTGCCAGGTTGGCGTTTCGCTCTCCTCGGCATGGCAGAATTGGCCCCGTCGTGACGGCCGAGCGTTTTCGCGGAAAGGGCTATGCAGGCGCGGTCCTCGCGGCGCTATGCGAGGTGATTCTGTCCGAGTCGCTGACGCCAATGCTGTACACGGACGCCGAGTATCCTTCCTCTAACCGTGCGTACCAAAAGGTCGGGTTTATTCCGGTAGGCGAGCTATGGCGGGTGAAGAAGGGGTGAGCGAAATGGAACTGTTGCTCAGGAACGGTAAGACGCTGCGGATTAAGCCGGTTGTAAAGGCCGACGCGGCGGAAATCATCGCATACATGAACCGCGTCGGAGGCGAGAGCGATAACCTGTCGTTTGGCCTGAACGAATGCCGGTTTACCGTGGAGGGCGAAGAGGCATTCATTGAGAACGCCGCGGAGCAGCTCAATTGCCTGATGTTGGTGGGGCGTGTGGATGGCGAGATCGTCAGCCTTACAAACCTGGGGGGAAATCCACGTGTGCGGATGGCACACAACGCAACCCTGGGCATCACGGTGCGCGGTGACCATTGGCGGCAGGGGATCGGGGAAGCGATGCTGCATGCCGCGATTGACTGGGCAAGGGCATCCGGCATTTTGCGCGTCATCCACCTGACAGCACGCAGCGACAATGCCAGGGCCATTGCGCTCTATGAAAAGCTGGGATTTGAGCATGTAGGCGTATTCCGGGAAGAGATGTGCATAGATGGCACGTACTTTGACTCCGTGGCCATGGATTTGCACCTTTGTTAAGCCCCGGAGCAGTTGAATTGCGCGGAAGTTTTTGCTACAATGGTCCCATGGCAACAGAAGATAGGGGGCCTCTTTGTGCAACATCCGCGTCACCTGCTGGGTTTTGATTTTGGCGCGTCCAATGGACGGGCCATGCATGGGGCGTTTGACGGCGAACGCCTCACCATCGATGAGATTCACCGCTTCCCCAACGACCCGGTGATGGTCGGCGATACACTCCATTGGGATACGCTACGGCTTTTTTACGAAATGCGTCAGGGCCTGCACAAGGCGGTGCGCGCGGGGTTTGCCCCGGCGGCGATCGGCATCGATACATGGGGCGTTGACTTTGGCCTGCTGGACCGGGACGGCCGTCTGCTCGGCAACCCTGTCCATTACCGGGATGCCCGCACCGATGGCATGATGGAGCATGCGTTTTCGATCCTGCCTAAGAAGGCGCTGTTTGAGCATACCGGCCTTGCGTTCATGCAGTTCAATACCCTGTACCAGTTGCTTGCGCTGAAGGCGCAGCGCAGCGTCGCGCTGGAGCAGGCGCGGGCGTTGCTGTTCACGCCGGATCTGCTGGCATTCTTCCTGACGGGCGAGATGGGCACAGAATACACGATCGCCTCGACCGCGCAGCTGACCGACCCACGCACACGCCGGTGGTCGGGGCCGGTTTTCGAGGCGTTTAATCTGCCGCGATCCATCTTCACGGAGATCGGCGAACCTGGCTGCATCCGCGGTGCGCTCCGGCAGTCGCTGTGCGAGGAGTTCGGCGCGGGCAATGCGCTCGTCGTCGCAGGGCCGCAGCACGACACGGCTGCTGCTGTGGCGGCGGTCCCGGCCTCCGGCAAACGGTTCGCGTACATCAGCTCCGGCACCTGGTCGCTACTGGGTGCGGAGACGGACGCGCCGGTCATTTCCAGCGGCGTGATGGACGCCAACTACACCAACGAGGGTGGCGTCTGCGGCACCACGCGCGTGCTCAAGAACATCATGGGCATGTGGATCATTCAGGAATGCCGCCGCACATGGCTGAAGGAAGGTTCCTGCGAGGATTTCGCGGGGCTTGCCGCGCTGGCAGAGCAGGCGGAGCCGTTCCGCTCGCTATTTGATCCGGATGAGGAACGCTTCCTCGCCCCGGGCGACATGCCAGCGCGCATCCGCGCCTATTGCCATGAGATGAACCAGCCGGTGCCTGAGACGCGCGGACAGGTTGCCCGCGCGGTCTATGAGAGCCTGGCGCTCAAATACCGCTGGGCAGTGCGCCGCCTGGAGCGGGATATTCTGGGCGAGGCGGTCGACTGCCTGCACATCGTCGGCGGAGGCAGCAACAACACGCTGCTCAACCGCATGACGGCGGACGCGGTCGGCAAGCCTGTGCTGGCTGGCCCGGGCGAGGCAACGGCGATCGGCAACCTTCTGGTGCAGGCGATGGCGCTGGGCGACATAGATTCTCTCGCATCGCTGCGCGCGGTGGTGCGCGCCTCGTTTGAGACGATCGAGTATCTGCCGCAGAATACCGCATCATGGGACGATGCCTACGGGCGTTTCCTGCGCATCACAGGGCTGGCCGATTGATGCGGGGCGGCCCTATGGCGGGTGGTGTTTTAACGGGTGGCACGCCGATGGCCGAGGCGGAGGCGCTGCTCCTCAGTCCGATCCGGCTTGCCTATCTGGGCGATGCCGTGTACGACCTGTACGTGCGCACATCGCTGGTGCTCGCCGGTGGCAAGGCGCAGGCAATGCACCGCGAGGCGATCAGTCTGGTCAATGCGGGCGCACAGGCGCGCGCGCTATCGCGCGTTGCGGCGATGCTCTCGGAGACCGAGTCAGACGTGGTGCGGCGGGGCCGCAACGCGCATGCGCACCATGGCGTACCCAAACGTGCCGATCCTGCGGACTACGCGCAGGCGACCGGCCTGGAGGCGCTGCTGGGCTTTCTCTACTTGACCGGGCGGACGGACCGCCTCCAAACGATTTTCACCGCAATGTACGCGGAGGCGGAGGCGGCGCATGCCGGCATGTAATCTGAAAGTAGAACTCATCCGCGCGACGCCCGCGCCGGAGCAGCTTACTGCGCTCGGCGCACGGCTGTGCTATTCGGGCCTGACGATCGAATCGCTGGAGGAGCGGATTGAGAGGAACGAGCAGGACGCCTTCATCGCGGGTGTCGTTGAAAGCGGCCATCTGTCGGTGATGGAGCACGCCTCGTTTACGTTTGCCGTCGAAGGGGTATCCAGGATCGTGCTGGCGCAGATCACGCGGCACCGCATTGCCAGCTTCAGCGTGCAGTCGCAGCGGTATGTGTCGAAGGAACGCGGCTTTGACTACGTAATTCCGCCGTCGATTGCGGCATTGGGCGAGGATGCCGTCCGTGAGTACGGTGAGCAGATGCGCACGATGCATGCCTGGTACCAGGATTGGCAGGCGCGCCTGGGCGGCAAGGGCGAGGAAGCGAACCAGGATGCGCGGTTTGTGCTGCCTGGCGCGTGCGAAACGCGCATGATCGTAACGATGAATGCGCGGGAATTGCGGCACTTTTTTGCGCTCCGCTGCTGCCGCAGGGCGCAGTGGGAGATTCGCGCGCTGGCGTGCGAGATGCTAACGCTAGCATACCGTTCCGCACCCGCGCTGTTTGAAACCGCCGGGCCGCCCTGCGTAAACGGCCCATGCCCGGAAGGGAAGCGCAGCTGCGGCAAGCGCGACGAGGTTATCCACCGCATATCCGAACTGAAACGGTAGGGATTTCTGACGAAATCCCTTTATGGCGCGATATCTTGAATGCGCGCCGGAAGAAGGAGATAAACATGGCGTTTTATGATGACCGTACCCGGAAACCGCGCCGCCAGGAGTATTCCATCGGGCCGGAAGAAGGCTACCGCCCCAAGGGTCAGCGTGGGGGAAAGCCGCCCGAGAAGAGGCAGGATCAGCGTCCCGCGTCGCCCGCCAAGTTTGAGGGGCGTTCCGCATCGCCAACCAAATATGAAGGCCGTCCCTCCGCACCGGCAAAGTATGAAGGGCGTCCCGGGCCAAGGCAGGGGAGACCCGTACCGGCAAGGCCAGTCGCACCCCGACAGGCCTCCCCAAGACCCGCACCCAGGCCCATGCCACAGCCGCCTGTCCACCCGCCATTTGATGGGGATGAGCCGCTGCCGCGCGAAAACCTGCTCGTAGGCCGCAACCCGATTCGCGAGGCGATTAAGTCCGGGCGCGACATGGAGCGCCTATTGGTCGCGCGCGGCGAGCTATCCGGCTCTGCGCGGGAAATCGTCGCAATGGCGAAGGAACAGCATATTGTCGTGCAGACGGTCGACCGCGCGCGGCTGGATGAAATCGCGCCGAACCATCAGGGCATGATCGCGTTTGCCTCCGCGTTCCGCTATAGCACGGTGGAGGATATGCTGGCACTGGCCAAAGAGCGGGGCGAAGACGCTCTACTGGTCATCCTTGATGGCGTGACCGACCCGCACAACCTGGGCGCAATCATCCGTAGCGCGGAATGCGCGGGCGCGCATGGCGTCATCGTGCCGGAGAGGCGCGCCGTGGGCTTAACCCCGGCGGCTGTGAAGGCCTCTGCGGGCGCGGTAGAATATCTGCCTGTAGCGCGCGCAACGAACATCACGCGCCTGCTGGAGACGCTCAAGGCGCAGGGTGTGTGGATCGCCGCCGCCGACATGGCGGGCGAAGCGTATACGAAGGCCCCGCTGACGGGCCCGCTGGCCATCGTCATCGGCGCGGAGGGCAGCGGCGTATCCCGGCTTGTGCTGGAGCACTGCGACCGCCGTGTGGCGCTGCCGGTGCGGGGAAAGATTGATTCGCTGAACGCCTCCGTCGCAGCGGGCGTGCTATTGTATGAAGTTCGGCGGCAGCGGGGATGACTTCGCTGCTCGTCGTCGACGGCTATAACGTGATCGGCGCGTGGGAACTGGCGGCGCAGAAGGGCTGGACGTTTGAGGAGTGCCGCGAGCGGCTGCTCGTCCGCCTGGAGGAGTATGCCGCCTACCACGGGTATCAGGCCGTATTGGTTTTCGACGGCACGAAGAGCGAGCGGCGCGTGCGTTCAATGGAACAAGTCGGCAATGTGCAGGTGGTGTATACCCGGCACGGCGAGACGGCGGATCAATACATCGAGCGCCTGTGCGACGAGCAGCCGCGCCACCGCGAGGTGCGCGTGGTGACCAACGACGCGGTGGAGCAACTGGTGGTGCTGGGCCGAGGTGCGGCCCGCATGCCCGCACGGGAGCTGCTGCGCGAGATGGCGCAGGCACACGCCGCACAGCGCGCACAGATCGCCCAGCCAGGCATCAAGCGCAACATGCTGATCTCCAGATTGCCGCAGGAACAGCGCGACGCACTTGAAAAAATGCGCAGAGGTCAATAAAATGCACGCGTGGCGCGTTATATCATGAGCATGGCGAAAAACGCCATACCGGAGGCGGAGCGTGACAAACGAAACGCGGTTTGATGAGATGACCGACGAGGAAATCTGCGTACTGGCGCAGCAGGCAGATGGCTTTGCGCTGGAGTTTTTACTCAACCGCTACAAGAACTTCGTCCGTTCGCGGGCGCGGTCGTATTTTCTGATCGGTGCGGACCATGAGGATATCGTCCAGGAGGGCATGATCGGGCTGTACAAAGCAATCCGCGACTTTAGGCCGGACAAGCTGGCGTCGTTCCGTGCGTTTGCGGAGCTGTGCATCACGCGGCAGATCATCACCGCCATCAAGACCGCGACGCGACAGAAACACATTCCGCTCAACTCCTATGTGTCGCTGAACAAGCCGATTTTCGATGAGGAATCCGATCGGACACTGCTTGATGTGATCAGCGAGGGGCGCATTACCAATCCGGAAGAGCTGCTCATCGGCCAGGAAGAGCTGACGAACATCGAAAGCCGCATCGGCGAGATGCTCTCGGACCTGGAATGGGAGGTTTTAACCGCGTATTTGGACGGCAGATCCTACCAGGAAATCGCTGAAGATCTCGGCCGGCACGTCAAATCCATCGATAATGCACTGCAAAGGGTCAAGCGAAAGATGGAAAAGCTGATGGCGACAAAGAATTAGGCGTAAAAACGTAAATTTCCCTTGACAAAAAAAGACTCGTTAGATACAATATCCTGCGTATGACAGGCGGCATATGCTAAGCGTTTTGCGGGCGTGCGGGTGTAACTCAATGGTAGAGTGCCAGCTTCCCAAGCTGGTTACGTGGGTTCGATTCCCATCACCCGCTCCAAAACCCCGTATATGCGGACGCTACGCTGCATGATCAATAAGGAGGAGAACCCTAAAATGGCGAAGCAAAAGTTTGAGCGCAACAAGCCGCACGTAAACATCGGCACGATCGGCCACGTTGACCACGGCAAGACGACGCTGACGGCGGCGATCACGATGGTGCTGGCGAAGGCCGGCAACGCGCAGGTCATGAAGTACGACGAAATCGACAAGGCGCCGGAAGAGAAGGCGCGTGGAATCACAATCAACACCTCGCACGTCGAGTAC
>JAVBQK010000138.1:0-5277 GCA_031549105.1 Eubacteriales bacterium | reverse complement strand
AATGATTTGGTGACGCCGCAGAGTTCAACCGCGGTGTCCGAGGTCACGGTAGCGGCTAACGCCATGTTTGACATAGTATTTCATTCCTTTCTGAAAAGCCATGCGGCCAAGTGCCAGCAGGATGGCGCCAATCGTAACAACTAGCAGCACAGGAGCTGTGCCGGCCTTGCCCAGCAGCACCAGCGCGGGCAACCACGCCATCAGCCCGGCTGGGATGACGGTAACCAGGATGCCGGTCAGCCACATCGGGAGGCCGAACAGTGGGTACTTGCCCAGCGTGCCAAACAGGTCCAGCACCAGGCCAGATATTTCTTCGCACGCGGCGGGCTGGTAAAAGGCTGATGAGCCGATCAGGTAGCTTGCACCGATGGAAATGGCCGAGCGCGCCGCCACCAACAAGATAAAAAGCAGCACCCAGCCGGGCGTGATGATAAGGCCCAGCCTGATGATCGCAATGATGGTTAGCACTAGGCCGCACAAAAGCCCGCTATTGCCGGAGATGGGCAAGAAGCCCTCGGTGAGCAGTTGCATCCAGAGCGGGATGGGCTGGATCATCATATGATCCACCTGGCTGCGCCCGATGCGGCGGCTGATCTGGATGACATTGAACCCACCCAAAAACATGAACTGCACACCGTCCGCCAGGGTCAAAAATCCCAGCATGAAGAGCGCCTCGTCCGCCGAAAACCCACCGATGCCGCCAAAACGCACTGAAAGCAGAAGGATGCCGGAGACGGACGCGATGTTGGAGATGATATCGCTGAGAATGCATAGTCCGCAACTAAATGTATCCTGTGTGAACCACGCAAAATCCATGCGCGCGTACAGCGCATAGAGCGAGAATACCCGTTTGAGTTTAGCCGCCATAGGACACCATCCTTTCACGGGAACGTGCAAAGCCCCATATGGCCAGCGGCCATAGCACAACATTCCAGAGAATTTGCGCCGGGATAAGCCGCGCGGCGCTATCCAGCCCAACGAACAGCGCCAATGGCGCACCGGCAAGCGTGCCCAGCGGGGACAGCGCCAGCCATTCGCCAAGCCCCCACGGCAGCGCTGCGAACGGAATGAGTGCGCCGGTCAGCATGGCGCTGAGCGCCTCGCGGATGCTGTGGATCGTCCACTCCAAGTTTTTCAGCCGGATCAGCAGGCAAGCGAACAGAAAATCCACCGCGATGCCCTGGGACACGGCGAGCGCCAGCGATACGAAAAACCAGCCGCTCACAGGGATCACGCGGATACCGGCCAAGCCGGAAATGAGCAGCGCAGGCAATGAAAACACAAGCAGCTGCATCAGCCACCCACCAACGGCGTGCGCCGCAAGCTGGCCGAAGATGGACGCGGGGCGCTGGTAGAGGCCAAGCATGGTGCCGTTGTGCATCCAGCTGGAAGCGGGCGTGCGGACATTGAGCATCGGGTGCAGCGCGGAGGAGAGGACCGTGTAGGAAAGCATCTGTGCGAGGGTAAGGCCATCCAGATCAGCGCCACTTTCAAAGAGCGCATTCCAGATGGCGAGCATCGCGGCCAGTGTCACCGCGCGGATCAGGTAGATGCGCAGCAGCTCCGCCAGGCCGAAATAGCCCTGTTCCTTTAGGCACATGCGCGCGGTCGCAATCGATCGTTGCATGGAAATCACCTTCTTTTTCGAAAAATAGGCAAATAAAAAGCGGAGGACCCTTTTGGTCCTCCGCGAAAAACCGTGCTAAACCACTATGGCTTGCACACGCGGGGTCCAAAAAAGGCGGACTTATCCCTTGTGTGCAGCGTGTTATGCGTGAGAATCAGCAGCGACAGGCTGGTCAGCCGCCAGTCTTTGTACATACCTCACGCCCCCTCTCAAATCAATAAACTCCCAAACAGTATATCAAACCTATGTTTGCGCGTCAACCGCTTTTTTCAGGCGACAAAAAGGCCCCGCTTTCGCGAGGCCCTTAAAACTTTACCTTTGGAGTCCCTTACGCCTCTTCGATCGCAGACGTGGGGCAGGTTCCGGCGCACGCGCCGCAATCAATGCACTTATCGGGATCGATTACGTACTTGCCATCGCCCTCAGAAATCGCCTCAACCGGGCATTCCGCCTCGCACGCGCCACACGCGATGCATTCGTCGCCAATTTTGAACGCCATACATAGCACCTCCATATTTTGTACGACCGCATTGTAGCATTTCTTCGCGCGGAATGCAATAATAAACCGCGCACTGTTTGGCTCCCAGAAATATCCATGGCGGATATACGAAGAAAATGTCCGGATAAATACATAATTTGACTAAAACTACGGCAAGCTATTGCCAGGTACTGGAAACCAGTGTATACTAAGATGTTGTGAAATGTACACAAAAAGCAAGAATGGGTAAGGAGAAGTGCGAATGTCTACGAAGTATGTCTATCTGTTCAAGGAAGGCAATGCCGGCATGAAGAACCTGCTCGGCGGCAAGGGCGCGAACCTGGCCGAGATGAGCACGCTGGGGCTGCCTGTCCCGCCAGGGTTCACCGTAACGACCGAAGCCTGCACCAAGTATTACAAGGATGGCAAGGTTGTATCCGATGATATTCAGGCGCAGATTTTTGAAGCGCTGGCCGCGACCGAAGCGGTCATTGGCAAGCAGTTTGGCGACAATGAAAACCCCTTCCTGGTCTCCGTGCGTTCCGGCGCGCGTGCGTCCATGCCGGGCATGATGGATACCATCCTGAACCTGGGCCTCAACGACGCCGCCGTCATCGGCATGGCTAAAAAATCCAACAACGAGCGCTTCGCGTATGACAGCTACCGCCGTTTCATCATGATGTACTCCGACGTCGTGATGGAAGTGGACAAGGGCAAGTTCGAAGCGATCCTCGAGCACATGAAAGAAGAAAAGGGCGTTGAGTTTGACACCGGCCTTGATGCCGATGATCTGAAGGAACTCGTGCGCCGCTTTAAGCAGCTATACGAACAGGTGAAGGGCGAAGCCTTCCCGCAGGACCCGAAGGTTCAGCTGATGGAGGCCATCAAGGCCGTGTTCCGTTCCTGGGACAACCCGCGCGCCATCTACTATCGCCGCATGAACGACATCCCCAGCGATTGGGGCACCGCCGTCAACGTGCAGTCGATGGTCTTCGGCAACATGGGCGATGATTGCGGCACCGGCGTTGCCTTCACGCGCAACCCCTCCACCGGCGAAAAGAAGCTCTACGGTGAGTACCTGATCAACGCGCAGGGCGAGGACGTCGTCGCCGGCATCCGCACCCCGCAGCCGATCTCCACGCTCGCTGATGCGATGCCGGAAGTGTACGAGCAGTTCGTGAACACCGCGAACCTGCTGGAGAAGCACTACCACGACATGCAGGACATGGAGTTCACCATTGAAGATAAGAAGCTGTTCATGCTGCAGACGCGTAACGGCAAGCGTACCGCCGCCGCCGCGCTGAAGATTGCTGTCGATCTGGTGGACGAAGGCATGCTGACCCCCAACGAGGCCGTTCTGAAGGTAGAACCCAAGCAGCTGGATACGCTGCTGCACCCGAACTTTGACTCAGCCGCGCTGAAGGCCGCTGCGCACATCGCCCAGGGTCGGCCCGCGTCGCCCGGCGCCGCCTTCGGCCAGGTGTTCTTCACCGCCGAGTCCGCCGCCGCCGCCGCCAAGGGTGGCATGAAGGTGCTGCTCTGCCGCGTGGAAACTACGCCGGAAGACATCGAGGGCATGGACCTTTCGCAGGGCATCCTGACCGCCCGTGGCGGCATGACGAGCCACGCTGCCGTTGTCGCCCGCGGCATGGGCCGCTGCGCGGTCGTCGGCTGCGGCGCAATCCGCATCAACGACGGAGCCAAGAGCATGACCATCGGTGACAAGACGTTCAAGGAAGGCGATTTCCTCTCCATTGACGGCTCCACCGGCAAGATCTACGGCGAGAAGATCCCCACCGTCGAAGCCACCGTCAGCGGCGACTTCGCGCGCCTGATGGGCTGGGCCGACGCCGTACGCACCCTCAAGGTTCGCACCAATGCCGACACCCCCAAGGACGCCCGCCAGGCGGTTGCGTTCGGCGCGGAAGGTATCGGCCTGTGCCGTACCGAGCATATGTTCTTCGAGGGTGACCGCATTAAGGCCGTCCGCGAGATGATTCTGGCCGACACTGAGGATCAGCGCCGCCTCGCGCTCGCCAAGCTGCTGCCGATGCAGCGCGGAGACTTCGAGGGCATCTACAAGGCAATGGAAGAGCGCCCGGTGACGATCCGCTTCCTGGATCCACCGCTGCATGAGTTCCTGCCGCAGAAGGACATGGCCGATGAAATCGCGGCAATCGCCCAGGAACTTTCCACCACGCCGGATCATATCATCGCCAAGATCGACAGCCTGCACGAGTTCAACCCGATGATGGGCCACCGCGGCTGCCGCCTGTCCGTGACGTATCCGGAAATCGCCGAGATGCAGACCCGTGCTGTCATCGAAGCCGCGCTGAATGTTAAGAAGGAAACCGGCCTCTCCATCAAGCCCGAGATCATGATCCCGCTGGTTGGCGAGGTGAAGGAGCTGGCGTACGTCAAGGGCATCGTTGAGGATACGATCAAGACCGTCTTCGCCGAGCGCAGCGAATCCTGCGAGTACATGATCGGCACGATGATCGAGATCCCGCGCGCCTGCGTCACGGCCGATGACATCGCCAAGGAAGCGGAGTTCTTCTCCTTCGGCACCAACGACCTGACCCAGATGACGTTCGGCTTCTCGCGCGATGACGCGGGCAAGTTCCTCGATTCCTACTACGAGAAGAAGATTTTCGAGAGCGATCCCTTTGCCCGTCTGGACCAGACCGGCGTTGGCAAGTTCGTCGAGATGGCCGTCACCCTGGGCCGCAAGACCCGCCCCGACATCAAGCTGGGCATCTGCGGCGAGCATGGTGGCGACCCGTCCAGCGTCATCTTCTGCCACAAGGTCGGCCTGAGCTACGTGAGCTGCTCGCCGTTCCGCGTGCCGATCGCGCGCCTGGCGGCTGCCCATGCGGCGATTGAAGACATGAAGAAGTAAGAGACCCGGCATAACGAAGGGCCGCCGACTTGGCGGCCCTTCTTCCTAGGGGCTGTCGCGGTAAGGAGACAGAACGCTGGGACGCTGTCCCAGACCCTGCCAAAGGACCTTCGCCCTTTGGAATCCCAACTTTTTTCGTCCGGGGGGGGTCTCTTTTTTTTCTCAAAAACCCCCCCGGTGGTGCTCCGATGGGGTGTTTTGGCACTGCTCCCCCCCGGCCGGGGCGACCCTTGCGTCTCCCCCCCTCCGCGTTTCTTCATTCCTACCGCGACA
>JAVBQK010000129.1:0-10617 GCA_031549105.1 Eubacteriales bacterium | reverse complement strand
CCCCCCCCCCCCCCCCCCCCCCCCCCCCCCCCCCCCCGCCCCCCCCCCCCCCCCCCGCCCCCCCCCCGGGCGGCCCGGCCCCCCCCCCCCCGGGCGGCCCCCCACGAGGGAACGCTGGGGGACGCTGTCCCCCAGTCCCCCTGCCAAGGGCCTTGCCCTTTGGAAACCCAACATTTCGCCTCACGGCGGGTGGGGTCAAGAGAAGCAGCATTGGTGTAGCATGTCCTGCCATAACAAATCAGGCCCCAGAAGGATGATCCTTTCTGGGGCTTCACATTGCACAAGAATAACCTTTATGAGAAAAGCAAACCCGCCCGCAGGCGAAACATTGGGTTTCCAAAGGGCAAGGCCCTTTGGCTAGGGGTCTGGGGACAGCGTCCCCCAGCGTTCCCCATACCCCGTCTTCCCCCTTACTTCTTAAACAGCAGCCTCATGTCATCCTGCGTAATGAGGACCTCTCTGGGCTTTGCGCCCTCGGCCTGCCCAATGATGTTCCGGCGGGCCATTTCGTCTATCAGGCGGCCGGCGCGGGCATAGCCGACGCGCAGGCGGCGCTGCAGCATGCTGATGGAGGCTTGGCCGGACTCGACGGCCATTTCTACAGCCTGCTGAAACAGCGCGTCGCCGCTGCTCTCGTTCAGGTCTTCGTCAGCGGGTTCCTGACCATCTTCGGTGACGGCCAGCGCGTCCAGCACTGTTTGATCGTAGTCGGCGGTATGGCGGTCCCTGACGTACTCCGTTACGCGGGCGACCTCTCCATCGGAGACGAAGCAGCCCTGCACGCGCGTCGGCTTGCCGCCGCCCGCTGGGGCGAACAGCATATCGCCCTTGCCCAGCAGCTTTTCCGCGCCCGCGCCGTCCAGGATGGTGCGCGAGTCAACCTGCGAGGAGACGGCGAACGCGATCCGGGAGGGAACGTTGGCCTTGATGATGCCGGTGATGACATTGACCGATGGGCGCTGCGTGGCAATCACCAGGTGAATTCCGCACGCGCGGGCCAGCTGGGCGATGCGGCAGATGGATTCCTCCACTTCGCCCGGGGCAACCAGCATCAGGTCGGACAGCTCGTCGATGATGACGACGATCTGCGGCATCAGCGGAATATCCGCGCCGCGCTGGGCGTTGTAGCCCTTGATGTCGCGCACGCCGGCCGCCGCGAACACGCGATAGCGCTCATCCATCTCCATCACGGCCCAGTTCAGCGCGCCGCTGGCCTTCTTTGGGTCTGTGACGACCGGCACCAGCAGATGTGGAATGCCGTCGTACACGGACAGCTCGACCTTCTTGGGGTCGATCAGGATCAGCCGGACCTCCTCGGGCGTCGCGCGGTAGATGATGCTGGTGATGATCGTGTTGATGCACACGGACTTACCGGAGCCTGTCGCACCGGCAATCAGCAAGTGGGGCATGCGCGCGAGGTCCGCGATGATCCGCTTGCCCGCGATATCCTTGCCCAGCGCCACGGCCAGCCGGGACGGGTGCTTGAGCACCTCGTCGCTCTCCAGCACGTCGCGCATGCGCACGGTTTCGACCTCATCATTGGCAAGCTCCATGCCGATGGCCGCCTTGCCAGGAATCGGGGCCTCAATGCGCACGCCGACCGCTGCCATGTTCAGCGCAATGTCGTCGGTGAGGTTGACGATCTTGCTGACCTTGACACCCGGTGCGGGCTGGAGTTCGTAGCGGGTGATCGCGGGGCCGTGAACAACCTTAATGACGCGCGCGTCTACGCCAAAGCTGGCCAGCGTATCTTCCAGCTTTTGCGCGCCGGCGGCGTCCTGCTCACGGGTATCGACATGGGCACGCCCATCATCCCGCTCCAGCAGAGAGAAGGGCGGCTGGCGGTATTCGGGCATTTCAGGCGTGGTCTCAACGACGGGTTCCGGCGCGGGCTTCCAGTCTGGCCGATCCAGCCGCGTCTGGGGGTCCAGCTCAGGGATGCTGTCGAGTGGGTTCTCCGTGCGGGCTCGCCGGCGGCGCGTTGGCGCAGGAGCATCCGGCTGCGGCGCGTACACAGGCTCAATCGGCGCCCAGGAAGCATCGTCCAGCGTGGTTTCATCGGCGGAATACGCAGGCGGCTCCGGCTCATAGGCAGGCAGCGGTTCAGGTTCATATGAAACAGGTTCGTACATTTCTGTAGGCGCGGTTTCCTCGGCGGTATCCTCGCCCAGGTCGTCGAAAACGCCGTAGTCAGCCTCATACTCGGCCCGCCGCTTGGCGATAAAGTCTGGCACCGCGCTGGGGTTCTTACGGGATGGACGGGATTGGAACTTGCTGCGCTCCACATCGTAGTCGGTGTAGGCGTCGTCCGCGGCGACATACGGCGTATCGGGCAAGATATCTTCGATGTACAGGGTCGGCTGTCGGCCTGCCGAGGCATTTGCGCCCTTTGCGGGCGGCGTAAACTTTGGCGCTGCGGCTGGCGCCTTCACCACGGGGGTCTTTGCGGGCGCTGCTTTGACCGGTGGGGCGGGCGGCGGTGGCGCGGGCTGGGCGGTGGCGGCGACCTTGCGGCCCTTGGCCACCTTCTTGGCGGGCGCTTCTTCCGGCTCGTCCGGGTGCATCAGCTCACGGGGCAGGGGTACCAGCAGCGCTTCGTTCGCCGCCTCTTCCTCGGCCTCACGCTCGGCGCGTTCAGCATCGCGCAGTTCGCGGCGCTCCGCCATATCGTCGCGGAACTGTGACCACCAGCCGCCCATGGCTTCGCCCATCGATGGGAAGAATCCCCTGAGAATCGCCAGCAGCAGCGCGCCGATGGCAAAGAACAGCAGCAGTACGCTGCCAAGAACATCCAGGCTCTTGCCCATCGGATAGCCGAGCAGTGCGCCCAGAAAGCCGCCGCCGCGCGGTATATTTTTGGATGCCTCATATGACTTCCAAAGGAAGCCGTTATAGTTTTGCTGATAGCCGGCGTTGCGCAGCTCGCGCAGCAACTCGTCCAGCTTGAACACTTGCAGGAGTGTCATGATGCAAAACACCAGCGCTGCGCACAGCGGCAGTGTGGAGGCGCGGACGGGCAGCTTATCCCCCAGGGATATCTGTAGCCCCAGCCAGAAGACCAGCACCGACACCGCCCAGCCAAGCTGGCCAAAGAGCGAGTTGACCAAACCGCGCACATAGGTCAGCGCGATCGCGTTGGACTGGGTCAGCAGGCAGAAAAGCATAAAGATGCCCAGGCCAATGAACACCATCCCGATTGCCGGCGACGATGATGTGCTGCGCCGCTTCGCGCTCTTGCGCCCCTTGGCGCTGCTGCCGCGCTTTGCGGTGGATTTGCTCGCCGTGCCCTTTTTATTGCTGGCGGGCCGCTTGCCTTTTGCCGTGGCCATCCCGTGCCATGCCCCCTTACATGCGATAGAGCCGGATGTCTCCGGCCCTTTAGTATACCACATACGACCATATGTTTGCAAATGTGAGAAAAAGTGGGAGGGGAAACGGAGGGGGACGGGGGAACGCCAAGGGGCGCTGCCCCTTGGATCCCCGCGAAGGGCGTTGCCCTTTCGAAACCCATGACTGCTCACGCAGGGAAGGAGTTCTCTACATTGATACGTCTTACCCGCGCGTGAGCGCAACATGGGTTTCGAAAGGGCAACGCCCTTCGCGGAGGTCCAGGAGGCAGAGCCTCCTGGCGTCTCCTCCCCGTCGTCCTCCCCACGTCCCTCACCCAAGTCGCATGACTTTTCGTGCAATCGCCGCCGCCGGCCGGAACCAGAACGATTCCAGGCGGCGGGAGACGTCGCCCAGGCGGTCGCTGATGGGGATTTGCTGCGGGCAGTGCTTTTCGCAGGCGTGGCATTTGACGCATTTGGCGGCGTTGCTCTGCGTGGAGGAGAGGACGCCCGTCGTCATGAGATAGTTACGCACACCGTTGCTAAAGCCGCGCGCGTAGGATTCGTTGTAGCAGGAAAAGCAGGTGGGGATATCCACGCCGCGCGGGCATGGCATGCAGTAGCCGCAGCCGGTACAGGGGATTTTGTACGCGCGGTTGATTGCCTGAAGGGCCTGGGCGTACACGGCCAGTTCGGGGTCCGATAGTGTGCCCGGCAGCGCTGTCTCGGCGACGCGCGCGTTCTCGTCAAGCTGCGCTTCCGCGCCCATGCCGGAGAGCAGCAGTGTCACCTCCGGGTGGTTCCACACCCAGCGAAGCCCCCACGCGGCAGGGGAGCGCGCGCTATCCGCCGCGCTGAAAATGCTCTGCGCCTCCTGTGGCAGGCCGGTCGCCAGCATGCCGCCCCGCAGCGGCTCCATTACGAACACCGGCAGGCCCTTTTCACTTGCGAGCGTAAGGCCGTCTTTTCCCGCCTGGTTGTATTCGTCCATATAGTTGTACTGGATCATGCAAAAGTCCCAGCCATGCGCGTCCAGCAGCTGCGCAAAATCAATGCGCCCGCCGTGGAACGAAAAGCCAACGTTGCGAATTTGCCCGGAGCGCCTCTTCTCGGCAATCCAGTTTTCGATACCCAGGCCGCACAGGCGCTGCCAGGCGGTCGCATTGCTCAGCATGTGCATCAAATAGTAATCGACATGGTCGGTGCGCAGCCGCTGGAGTTGCTTATCAAACATTCGGTCAAAGTCCGCCGCCGTTTTGCACAGGTAGTGGGGCAGTTTTGTGGCGATATACACCTGATCGCGAAGGCCGGTCTGCGCAAGGGCATTGCCCAGCGCCTCCTCTGACCCGGGATAGATATACGCGGTATCAAAGTAGTTGACACCCCGGGCGACGGCAGCCTGAACCAGCGCCGTCGTGCGTTCCTGATCAACCTGCCCGCCCTTGCGGGGAAGCCGCATCGCGCCCAGGCCCAGCCGGGAGAGACGGTCACCGTTCCGTGGATTGACGCTGTATTGCATGGCCGAATCTCCTTACGCCTGTTCAAATAGCATGGGCATCAGCAGCGTGCCTTCCTCTACCACACCAAATGGCGCGGCGGTGGCCTCGCAGAAAATGCGCGGCGCGGCATGCACACGGCTGTCGTATAGGCAGAAGGGAACGGGGCTGCCATCGTGTGCGCCATTTTCCAACAGGGTAGGATGATCTGACAGGAAGAGAATCCGATGATCCTCGCCATCCGCCTCCAGCGCGTCCAGCAGTGGGATGATCACCTGCGCATCAAGCCGCCGAATGGCCTCCAGTTTGCCCTGGACATCCAGCGCGTGGGACATCTCGTCGGGCGCCTCCACGTGTACCGCCGCAAACGTCGCACCGTGGCGGAAGCCGTCCATCGCCGCGGCCACTTTGCCCGCGTAGTTGGTATCCAGTTCGCCCGTCGCGCCCTCGACCTGTGGCGCGGGCAGGCTGCTTAGCGTCGCGATGCCCTTGACCAGCGGCACTGCGCTGACAGCCGGGCCGCTATGTCCGTAGCGTGCCGGGAAACTGGCAAGCTCCATTGCTTCGCCTGGTGCCCAGGGCCAGATGCAGTTTGCCTGCCTGCCCCGCAGCGCGTTAAAGGACGCCTCCACCAGTAGGCGGATATCCCCTTCCGGCAGCAGTGGGCCGATCATTTCGCCCAGATGGTCGTGCGGGCCGGGCAGCGGTTTTCCCCATGCGCCCTGCGTCGGCGCAACGCCCATTTGGCGAAAGGTGGGGTTTGCGTGCAGCGTAAAGCCAAGCGATTTCGCCAGCTCCGAAAACTCAGGATTGGCCAGCAAAACGCGCACGGTTTCTAGTGCGGCCTCCCCACCAATGCCCAGGCCGTTGTGCGAGCGCATGACGGCTGTTGAAAAGTCATCACCTGTCACGGTAGCCAGGTTTACCCGCCATGCCGTCTCGCCCGGGCAGAGCGGCACGCCTGCACCTGCGGCCTCCAGCGCGGCACGGCCCGTATAGCAGCTGCGCGGATCGGAACCAAAGATTGATAGAATGGCGGTATCGCTGCCCGCAGGCATGCCGATGGGCACGGTACGGACAAGTCCCATGTGGTTGGAAGCCAACCGGGCCATGCCGGGCAGCGCGAGATACTCCAGCGGTGTTTTCCCCCCAAGGACAGAAACGGGACGGTCCGCAATGCCGTCCCCGATGATGAGCAGATAGCGCATAAGTTCAGTTCCCTTCGTGCGAGTTATGGAGTACAGTTACTATATCTCTTCGCCGTCATCAGGCTCGAAGTCCGGATTGCCCGGTTGTGCGGCGGGCAGGAATGGATCATCCAACTGAAGCGGCGGCAGGCCTGCGATAGGTTCGTCCTGCGCAGTGGAAAAACGGAACAGGCCGTGCCGCTGCGCGGGCTTGCCGGTTACGGTGCGCAGGCCGCGGCGCTTGTGGTCTTCCGTCGGCGCGGGTGGGGTGGGCTGTTCCGGTTTCACAAGGCGGCTGGGGCGCACATCCTCGGCCGGGAGTGCAGGCTCCTGCCAGCGGGGCTCCTGCTGCGGGGAGTAGGGGAGAGGATCTTCGGGCTGCCACTCCTCCCGCGCGCTTTCGCGGATGCCGCGCCGCCTCCTGCGTGGGGAAGCAGACGAAGGCGTTTCCTCCGGCATGAAGAACGGATCGAACTCCGGCATGGGGAAGTCTTCTTCCGGCTTCGGCGCCGGGGCCTCCTCTTTATCGTCCTCCGCGTAGGGCACGGGAGGCCGGAAGGAACCGGGCCAGAAACCGGGCCTGGAGTAGTACTGCACATCCTCATCGTCCGCATCTGCCTGCGCGGCAGGCGCCTCCTCCGGCGCGGGATCGTAGGAAACCTCCGGCGGGGTGTAGGGCACATACTCAGCCTGGTCATACGCGGTGGGTTCTTCGTAGGGAGCTTCTTCGTAAGGGGCCTCTTCGTAGGGGGCTTCTTCCATATAAGGCAGGTCCTGTGAAAAGGCAATATCCGTATCGCTACTGGGTTCAGCTTCCGGCTCGTAGAAAGCTTCGTCCGGGGTTTCGTCCCAGTAGCCGCTGTCTGCCGCTTGTGCCTGTACCGGCTCTTCGTAGGTTTCCTGGTAGTATGCACCGTGGTCGGCCGTCACCAGCGGCATCTCGCGTTCCATCACAACGTTGCCAGCCCAGTTGGGGTCTATCTCGGATAACGTGCTCATCGTCAGATCGGTCCACTCGCTGGGCTCGGTATCCATTGCCGTTTCGTGCTCGTAGTACCCTACGCCCGCATCCCATGTTTCAGGCTCTGCGCCGCCCGCGGGGGCACGACGAAATCGGCCGGATAAAAGCCTGTAAGGCCGCCACCGGACGACCCACATAAGCCAATCGACCACAAGGCCGCCGATCACAAGGATCACCAGCCACACTTTCCAATTCGATAAGAACCACTGCCATGCCCCGCTGCCACCGCCACCGGAGGAAAGCGACCAAATCCAATCGGACAGGGCGCGCATCCAGCCCAGGAGCAGCGTGTAGGCTAGTTCACCAATACCGGACAACGTAACACCCTTTCATGCAAGCGGGGCGAACCCGAAGGGCCGGCCCCGTGTTTTACTATATAACGCGCGCGAAGACCATTTTACTGCCATTTGCATCCGTTTCGCGGCTTTTCAGGGTGTGGATCGGGTCAGCGTGAGCATCAGGCGGGGCATCTCCAGCGTATAGTCAAAGCTTTCGCTGCCATCCACTTGGCAGGTGACTTCCAGGGTGGGCACGCCGGCCGCAAGGTCTGTCGCATCGACGAAGAGATGCAGCGAATCGGCTTTGAGCGTCTCGACACTCTGATACGCGCCGCTGAGCACCACGCTCATTTTATTTGTATTGAGCTTGGCGGTCAGGTCGGGGGAGACGCCCAGCACGGTCACGGGGATGTCCACATAGGTGTGCACATGCGTGGCCGGGGTCAAATCGGCTTCCACAACGACATCGCTGGCGGCGCTGTGCACCACGCCGGAGACGCTCCGTAGCGCGGAGGTTACAATCTGGCTGGTACTCTGGCCTGTGATATCAATCGGGGAAGATACGTGCAGCGCATCAATGGCATCAAGCACATCCGCCGGTGCGGCGATGGACACGGATTGCGGCGACACCCGCACGTCCTCCAGCATGTAGCCGTGCGCGGGCAGACCTACGACCGCGCTATCCAGGCTGACGGGCACCTCGCGCGTCGGATAAACGTTCAGGCTGATGCGTGCTGAGTCCACGTTCATCGATATTTCGCTGGCAATTTTCAGCAATGGCGAGGATATGGGGTTGTTGCTGGCATCCTGCAGCTCAATGAGTGACGTGATGGTGTCCTGTGGCCGGTCAGGCGTCAGGCTGTTCAGCGGCAGCGTCACCACCGCGCGGCGCACCTGGTCCACCAGCGATGCCGGGCCGCTGACAGTGACCTGTGTAATATCGGTCGTCGGTGTGCTGAACCACAGCGGCTCCGCAGTTTCACCCTTCTGCACCACGGTGACGGGAATGCGCGACCGGGAGGTGAAGGCCTCTACGTCCACTTCGATGTACTCGGGTTCAAATGTCGCGGTGCCAAGGTTGGCGTAGGTGGCGGCAAACCTGACCTTTTGTGCTTTGCCCACACCGCTGATCTGCGTGGAGACATTAAGCTTGGGCGAGAATGCTTCCACAGTCGCCCGGTCATAATCCGAGCGCTTAACATCCACGTGCATTTTCACGGTGATGGGCGTGCTGGTCAGGTCGTTCATCACGGTATACCCACGGCTTCGCAGTGCCTCCAGCCCCTCTACCGTCACCGTCGCGTTAATGAATGTTTTCTCCAGCGTCAGCGAAGGATCGGATGCGATGACGGTGGCCCAGAAAATGACCGCCAATAGCACCGCCGAAAGTTTCATAAACGGATGACGGCGTATCGCGTTCCAGATGCGTCGCAACTGGGAGGGGACGGGCTTTTCAGTTTGCGGAACTTGGGGCTGCTGCATACTACCTCCCGGTATCGTTAGGTTTTCTCCTTGGGCCTCCGCTTGGTGAGGAAGAGCGAGAGCAGGTTGACACCGCCGCCGCTTGCATAGAGATCCTCCAGGATCTGGCGGAGAGAGCGGGCGTCCAGGTGGCGCGTGAGGCGACCGCCCCGGGCCATGGAGATGATGCCCGTCTCCTCCGAGACGATCAGCGTAATGCTGTCAGTGGTTTCGGATATACCCAGCGCCGCGCGGTGGCGGGTGCCCAGCTCGCGGCTGATGCCGGTTTCCTGGCTCAGCGCAAGGATGCAGGCGGCGGCCTCAATGCGGCGGCCCCGGATGATCATCGCACCGTCGTGCAGCGGGGTATTGGGTTCAAAGATATTTTCAATCAGTGGTGCGGAAATTTCGGCGTCGATGCGCGTACCGCTTTCGATGACATCGCCAAGGCCTGTCCGCTGTTCAATGACAATCAGCGCGCCCACGCGCCTGCGCGAAAGGCTTGTCAGCGCGGCGACGATTTCCCCGACGATGGCATCCTGCTCCCTGCGGGTATCGCCTGCTTTGATGCGGTCCAGCCGCGTGGAACCCGCACGGCCAATTTGCTCCAGCGCGCGTCGCAGTTCACTTTGGAAGAGAACTACCAGCACCACCGCGCCGCTGTTGACAACCATGTTCAGAATCCAGTTTAGCGCCTTCAGGCCGAGCAGATCGCTCAGCCAGTATACGACAAAAAGAATCCCCAGGCCCTTGAGCACCTGTGAGGCGCGTGTATCCCGCGTCAGGGTGAGCAGCTGGTACAGCAAAAACGCCACAATCAGGATGTCGATGATATCGACAAGTGTTGGGCTGCTGATAACGCTCCAGATGAGGCTGGAAGTATACTGCCAAAGCTGCTGGGTGTCGGCCTGCATGTCGGGCCCTCTCTTTCCGTGAGGTCCCTATCATTATACACCAACTGACAGGAATGGGGAACCCACAGGCAAATGAAATTTATTGTCACAAATGTGAAATCCATCCTAGCGGGAAGGCGGTTTGACTTGCGCCCAGCGGACAAAAAATGTATAATTAGGCTAGTGAATCATGCGCCATGCGCAACCAAAAGAATACTAGGAGGAACCACTGCATGAAAGCGAAACCAAATGCGTTCCAAATGACAAAACCGACCAATAGTCTGCTGGGTGCACTGCCCAAGATTGGTATTCGCCCGTGTATCGACGGCCGCCGCAAAGGCGTGCGTGAGTCCCTTGAAGAACCGACCATGGGTCTGTCTGGGGCCATCAAGGCGTTTTTGGAGGCGAATGTTTATCATAGCTGCGGGCTGCCGGTGGAGTGCGTCATCGCCGATACGTGCATCGGCGGCGTTGCCGAGGCTGCGGCGTGTGCGGACAAGTTCCGCAAGGAGGACGTTGGCCTGACCATTTCTGTCACGCCCTGCTGGTGCTATGGCTCGGAGACGATGGACATGGACCCGATGACGCCCAAGGCGATCTATGGCTTCAATGGCACAGAGCGCCCGGGCGCGGTGTACCTCGCCGCAGTGCTGGCGGCGCACAACCAAAAGGGTCTGCCGGCGTTCGGCATCTACGGGCACGATGTGTTGGACATCGGCGATTACAACATCCCCTGTGACTGCCAGGAAAAGCTGCTGCGTTTTGCGCGCGCGGGCCTTGCTGTGGCGACGATGCGCGGCCACTCCTACCTGTCTATGGGCGGCACGTCCATGGGCATCGCCGGATCGATGGTCAACCCCGAATTGCTGGAAAAAACCTTCGGCCTGCGGTCGGAGAGCGTAGACCTGTCCGAGTTTGTCCGCCGCTGGGAAGAGGGCATCTATGATAAGGA
>JAVBQK010000140.1:0-33004 GCA_031549105.1 Eubacteriales bacterium | reverse complement strand
TGAAGTGGCCGGAGCGTGGATGCTAGGGGACGGGGGGGCCGCCGGGCGGCGGAGGGAGTGTGGGGGGGTTTATACGTAACGGGAGAGGCCGAGGGAGACTAGGAGACGCCTGGGGGCTTCCTGCCCCCTGGACCCCCGGCTTAAGGGCCTTAGGCCCTTAAGAATCCCAAGCTCGCCTGCGGGCGGGATATTCATTATCTGTTTATTCAACCCGCCCGCAGGCGAAATGTTGGAGGTCCAGGAGGCTCGCCTCCTGGTAGGGGTCAAGGGGGACCGGAGCCGCATTCCGCCAGTGGCGGAATCAAATGCGGCGCAGGTCGGTTTTCCTACAGAGTGGCGCTTGCGCCGCGACAAGAGGAAAACCCGGATCAACGTCCCCTTGCGTTCCCCCGTTTCTTTTTCACAAAGGAGGTACGCACGGATGGCAACGGTACGGATGGTCGGCTTCCTGGGATTGTACCAGGACGGCGATGGGATCAATGTGGACACGCGGTACGCGCTAGATGCCGTGAATGTGGAGACCCAGGGCGGTGTGCTGCGCAGCGCGGCCAGGCCCGTGCACCTTCGGCCGGAGCTTTCTGGGCCGATCGGCACGCTGGCGAGGCTGTATTTGAGGTGGCCCGGGAATGGCGGCGCTGGCGATGTGTTGGTGGCGGCGAGCGGCGGCAGGCTGTATTGGATGCGGCAGGGCGGCGAGCGGTGGATGGAGATGGTGCTGCCCGATGGGGTCACGGCGTTTCAGAGAGACGCGTGGAGCTGGGTGACGTATGAGATGAACCCGGAGGGCGCGGAGGAGCCGGTGGACGTGCTGCTGATGAGCAACGCCAAGGACGGGATGATCTGCGTGCGCGGGGATACGATGGTGGCGGAGAGGGTTGAGACGCCGAGGAAGTTTGGGGTCATCGCGCGGTACGCCGAGCGGATATGGGGCGGGGCCATCGATGGGGATCCGGATATGCTGGTGTACTCCGCGCCGTTTGATCCTTTTAACTGGACGCAGAATGATGTGTTCCCGGAGGACGGCGCGGGCGATGTGATGCAGCCCAGCTGGGATGGCGACAGCTTTACCGCGCTGACGCAGTTTGGCGCGCAGTTGGTGGCGTTTAAGAAGCGGCGCGCTTGGCGGATACTCGGTACGGACCCGGGCGAGTATGTGTTCCGCGAGCAGTACGGCGGCGGCGCGATGTTCGCGGCGACCGTGGCGGTGGACGGCGAGGGCATTCTGATGCTAGGGCGCGAGGGGCTGATGCGCTATGACGGGCTTTCCGTGGCGCCGTATGAGCAGCCGTATGCCAAGCGGGTTTTCGCGCGGATGAATCAGGCCGCGCTGGATGGCGCGTGCGCGTGCGTATACCAGGACCGGTATTACTGTGCGCTGCCGCTGGATGGCTCGCCCAGCAACAACGCCGTGTTGGTGCACGACGCGCGTGAGAGAACGTGGCTTTTGCGGGAAGGACCGCGCGTAAAAGCCTTTTTGCCCACGGATGACGGTCTTTATTATACAAGCGAGGCGGAGCCGGGGCGTGTATGGCGCTGGGGCGAGGACGCGGAAATTACCGGCGCGCTGGCCCCGACCCGCTGGGTGGGACCATGGCTAGAATTCGGCGCGAAAACGGCGCGCAAAGGCGGCTGGCTCGTGACTTTGACGGTGGCGGCCAAAGCGCCGCTGGACATCTCCGTGACGATCCGCACGGAGAAGAAGGCCCGCACCAAGACGCTGCATGTGCAGCCGGGCGAGGCACTGCGCAGGCTGGTATTCGGCGGCGCAGGGCAGCGCTGGCGCCTTGAGATAGAGAGCTGCGGCAACCAGGCATGGAGCATCCCCGGCGGCGTCCAGGTGGATGCCGAGGTGGAGTTCCTGTAAACTGGCCGCAGCGGGGAAGGAATGGCACGCATGAACTGGGGAATGGCAAGGGACATTTGGTGGCTGATCGGCCTGATGGTGGGGGCGCTGTGCTTTGCCGCCAGGGCCGGTTGGAAATCGCGGCAGCTGATCTCACGCCTGGACCGGCTGGAGAAGCGTGACGCTGAGCAGCAAGAAGATATCAGCGCGCTGCTTGGTGGGATGTTTGCGGTGCTGGACGGGCTGAAGCAGCAGGGCTGCAATGGAGAAGTAACGCTGGCCTACGGGCGGCTGAAAGAATATGTGGTGACCAAACGATAAGGAGATGAGCACATGCAAAATAGGCTACGGAGCCGGGTGGCATGGGTGGCGCTGTTTGCGATCATCGGGTTTGCGCTGGGGAACTGGGGGCTGTTTGACCGCCTCGGGCTGACGGACGAGACGTGGAAGACGCTGGTGGAGCTGATGCTGGCGGCGCTGGCCGCGTTCGGCGTGTTCAACAACCCCACCAGCAGCGATACCTTTTAGCGCGGGAGGAATGGCGATGAAGATACAGAACCTTCTGGAGAGCCTGCGCAACAAAGGAACCACGCAGACATCCGGTACGGGATCATACTTGGCCAAGACAAGCGCGCAGACAAGTACGGCGGCAACCCCGCTGAGCCAGTTGCAGGCAAGCGTGTCCGCAGCGGGCTACACGCAGATGACCGAGGACGAAATACAGCAGCAGTCCAAGGCACAGTACCAGACCGCCTATGACCGGCAGGTGCAGGCGGCGCAGGATACATACGATACGGGCGAACTGGCGTATGACCGGCAGCTTGCGCAGGTGCAGGACAGCTACACCCGGCAGGCGCAGGACGCCCAGAGCCTGACCGCGCAGGGGCTGTCCGAGACTGATCGGCGCGCGCTGTCGCGCGGGATGCAGCGCTCCAGCTACAACAACGCGACGCTATCCAACATGCGGCTGGCCGGGAATGCGACGGTGAACGCGATTGGTGAGGCGCAGACGCGCGCGGAGAGCGATCTCGCGGCGGACCGCACGCTGGCAACGAAGCAGTTTGCCAGGTCGCTGGAGCTTTTGCAGTCCGAGTTTGACACGAACACGCTGCTGTACGCCGATACGCTCCGAAACCGCGAGTGGGAGCGGGCAACGGACGCGGCGCGGTACAAGGACCAGCTGGCGCTGGAACTGGCGAAGTATCAGAATACGCTGGACCAGCAAAAGCAGGCGCAGTCGAATTGGCAGGCGACGTTTGATGAGGATTTGCGGCGCTACACGCTGGAGAACCCGGTAAGGACGACAAGCGCGGCAAGCGCAACAGAAGATACGACCGCGAAGGTGTTTCGCATTACCTGACCCTACAAACGATACCACGGCCGCGTCCCTTTTTCGGGGCGCGGCTTTCTATTTGTTGCCAGCGCGCGCTTGACTTTTGCCCGGCCCACATGAATAATAAAGATAAGATAATGCGCGCTGGAGGTTACACGACGGAGCGAAAAGGGGGCTAATCATGGCAAAGGTGTTCAGGCTGGACGATGTGCCGCCGGTACAAACCAAGGCCGGCAAGCTGCAGGGTTACTTTTTCGACGGCGTCTACATTTTCAAGGGGATTCCGTATGCGCAGGCAAAGCGCTTCCGCATGCCGGAGCCTGTGCCCGCCTGGGACGATGTGAAGGACGCGTGCTCCTACGGCCCGGTGTGCCCGCTCGTAAACCCCGACAAGCCCACCGGCGAGCTGATGGTGCCGCACCGCTATTGGCCGCAGGACGAGAATTGCCTGAACCTGAACGTATGGACCGGCGCGCTGGACGAAGGCGCACATAAGCCGGTGCTGGTGTGGCTGCACGGCGGCGGCTACACGATGGGTTCGGCGATCGAGCAGGAGGCCTACGACGGCGCGAACATGTGCACCCACGGCGATGTCGTGGTGGTGACGATCAACCACCGGCTCAACCTGCTGGGCCTGCTGGACCTCTCCTCCTATGGCGATGAGTACAAGAATTCCGGCGTGCTGTGCCTGGCCGACCTTGTCGCCGCGCTTGAGTGGGTGCAGGGTAACATCGCGGCGTTTGGCGGCGATCCTGGCAATGTCACCATCTTTGGCCAGTCGGGCGGCGGCATGAAGGTCACCGGCCTGATGCAGATTCCCGCGGCGGATGGCCTGTTCCACAAGGCGTTCGTGATGAGCGGCGTATCGGACGGCAAACTGATCCCCGCGTCAAAGGGCGACTGCACGCGCCTTGCCAGCGCCATGGCCAAGGAACTGAGCGGGAAGAGCCGCTTCTCGTTCGGCAAGGGTGATGTTGGCGCGCTGGAGAAGGCATCGTACCACGATCTGGCGCAGGCGTATAACAAGGTGTTCATGCCCATCGCCATCACCGGCGGCAACATCGCCATGGCCCCTACCCCCAACGATTATTACCTTGGCGAGCCGCTGATCACGGGCAGCTTCACCGAGCACGCCAAAACCATCCCGCTGCTGGTAGGGTCGGTGATGGCGGAGTTCGCGTTCGGCCCGGCGAAGTACAACAAAGCTGCGCTGACGGACTCCGAAACGTTCGACCTGGTCGCCAAGGACTATAAGAAACACGCGCAGAAGGCGATCGACCTGTTCAAGGCCGCTTTCCCCGATAAGCATACAGTAGACCTGCTCTCGCTGGACCGCATTTTCCGCGCGCCGTCCAAAGCGCTGGCGAAGCTGCACGCGCAGGGCGGCAAGGCCCCTGCTTACCTTTACGAGTTCACCCTCAACTTCCCCATCTACCACGACAAACCCGCCTGGCACTGCTCGGACATCCCCTTCTTCTTCCGCACCACGGACCGTGTGCAGAGCAGTAACATCCCCGGCGTATCGGACGAACTGGAAGCCAAGATGTTTGACGCGCTGATCCGCTTCGCCCGCACCGGAAACCCCAGCGGAGGCAGCCTCCCCGCCTGGCAGCCCGTCACGCCGGACGTGGAACCGACGATGATCTTCGACCGCGAGTGCCGCGTCGCTGAGAATTTCGACGACGAGCTGATGCGGCTGATGGACGATGTACTGCCCAAGTTCAACATCATGAGCATGATGAAGGCGAACGTGCAGCATTGACGGGCCACATGCCCACCATCAATTGACAGCCCTTGTTTCGTTGTGTTACAATTTTTTTGAACCGGGGACGACACCCATCACAAAAAACAGGCGGTTCAAAAAACGCCGGTTGTCCGGCCAAGGGGGAGGCACCCATCACAAAAAACATACAGGTCATCGACGAGAACGGCAACCGGTATGAAGCAACCTATCCCAAGCGAGCGCAAGGGCTCGTCAAGAGTGGCAGGGCACGCTTCATAGACGACAAAACCATATGTCTGGCGTGTCCTCCCCATAAAGAGATGGAGGAAACGGACATGGAATCTACATATACCACGCCGGAACTAACGATGGCATACGTGCTGGAGCGGATTGACATAGTGCTTCATGACACCAAACACCTGCACGAAGCACTGGCTGCGGTAAACAACATGGCGCCGCTGGAACCGTCGATGCTCACGGCCGATACCCGGGGACAGGCGATCACCGCCATTGTGCAGAGCCGGGAAGCCACAAACCAGCAGCTTCTGCGTATGCTGGAAAAGATGTACGACGACCTCAAACCGCCGAAGGAAGACGACGAAATCGCCCGGTTTCGGATGCTGGGACAAACCCTATCATCGCTTGCGCCGGACACCGCCAGCAGGATTCTCGGCAGGATCGCGCAGCAAATGTATGTCAAGGCCGGGGCTGAGATTGTACCTGAGTAAGTAGAAGGAACGCCAGGGGGACTTTGTCCCCCTGGACCCCCTACCAAAGGGCCCGGCCCTTTGGAAACCCAACATTTCGCCTGTGGGCGGGAGGGGTATTTGCAGTATTCCTGCGTATAAGAAAACCCCGCCCGCAGGCGAGGTTGGAGGTCCAGGAGGCTCGCCTCCTGGCTGGGGTCCAGGGGACAGCGTCCCCTGGCGTTCTTTTATCCCCGTAACTGGCTGATCACTTCCCTCTTCACCGACCCCGGCGTCACAAACGCCCCTGCTACCACGTCCTCCTCGCGGAAACGCGCCAGCAGGATCGCCGCCTCTTTCCCCCGCTCCCAGTCGTAGGTTACGATGATCTGGCCGTTCGCCTCCTGGATCGCCTCTGGATATGTGACGCTGGTGCGCTCGTCAAGGATCAGCACGTGCGGCCAGGTCATGCCGTCGTCGTCCGAGAGGTACGCGGCCAGGTTCGCCCGCGCGGGGGTCTGGTGGTGCTTGACCAGCAGCAACCGGCCGGAGGCAAGCCTGCCAATGTAGAAGCGCGAATAGGGGTTTTCCAGCAGCGAGTAGCCAAACGGTGTCCAGTGCTCTCCCCCATCAAACGAGAATGACTGGCCGATGCCCTTGCGGGTCCGCAGCATCATCCACAGGCTCCCGTCGCCGCACTGAACCATCATCGTCTCATCCGTCTGCCGGTTGAAGTATTTGTACGCGCCCTGCTGATACTGCCATGTCTCGCCCTGGTCGCCGGAGACATAGTACGTGTACGTCGGGTACAGCGAGTCATACGCGCACAGCACCCACCTGCCGTCCGCCAGGACGATCGGCTTGTTCCGCACGACGCCGTCACACAGCCGCCTTGGCGCGGTCCACACCGGCGCCGCGTCATCCGGGTTCTCCGTGACAATCGCATACACCCCGTACCGGTCATCCCAGAAATCAAAGGGCAGCATCGGGTACCCGCCCGGCGGCGCGGGGATTTCCCCGTGATAGGCATACCCCTCGGTCAGCGTTTCCTCGCCGCAGACCGTCTGCGTCCAGATCACCCAGAGCCTCCCCAGCGGGTCCTTCCACAGCTCAATATCCAGCATGCGCACCAGTGGCTGCGGCGGTATAGCGATCACCAGATAGGGATCGATCCACGTAGCGCCGTTGTCATCGCTGATCGCCACCACATTGATGTTCTCCATGTGCGGCTCATGATCCCCGCCCGTGTACCAGGCGGCCCACAGCCTTCCCCCGGGCGTCCGCTCAATCGTCGGGCACCCCTGCCACTTCCGTGTCCCGGGTGCGTACTCCGGCCCTGGGCGAAAAATCACCTCCGCGGGCAGCATCTGATCCGGCTCCATGCGCATCGTGTTAAGCACCTCCTTGGGTGAAGGTCGGCGAGTGGAGGGAGACGCTGGGGAAGGAGACGCCAGGGGGACTTTGTCCCCCTGGACCCCCTACCAAAGGGCATTGCCCTTTGGAAACCCAACATTTCGCCTGCGGGCGGGTTATGTTTTCTATACACATCGAAACCCCACCCGCCCGCAGGCGAGCATGGGTTTCGAAAGGGCAAGGCCCTTCGCAAGGGTCCAGGGGACAGCGTCCCCTGGCGTCTCCCCCGCACCTCTCCCCCGTTACTCCGCGTTCTCCGCGTAGTAATCTACATAGAACTGCAAATACTCCTGGTATCCCAGCGCATCCAGACCGTCAAAGTACTTGGTCAGCTCCTCATCCGTCAGCGGCCGCTGGCCGGTGATGAACTTGGCGGACTCACTCTCCGCGTAGCTGTTGATCACCGAGCGCAGGTCGGTCATCTGCTCCGTCTGCTCCGCGGTGAAGAAGGTGATGGGCGGGTACATCGGCGCGCAGTAGGGGGCCATGTTCTCCTCCAGCGCGGCCTTGTAGTGCGCGTCCGGATTGGTCATATCCCATTCGGTCGCCATCTGGAAATCGTGGCCCGCCATCTCCACAACCGTCTGCTCCATGTTGTTGCCGGTGATCCCAAGGGCGTAGCCGCTGAGCGCGCCGACTTTCTTCATGCGGTAGGTGTAGGCGCTCGCGCCGTAGATGCCCTGCGGGTCGTTGTACAGGTCCCTGAAGTCGTAGCCGCCGTCGTACTTGCCGTTGGTCTCCAGCGCGAACCAGCCGCCCATCAGGCCCAGCAGGTCTTCGGAACCTTCCATCGGGCCGAGCAGGCCGTACACCGCGCCGTACCGGTTGAAGAACAGGTCGCCCAGCGCCGCGCATACCTCGGGGTACTTGGTCTCGCTGGATATGGCCCACACGCCCAGGCTCAGGTGGCCGGTGTTGGAGGGCCATACCGGCGTGTCGTTGAACGCGCTGGTGAGGGGCTTTGCCGCCCACCACTCGCTGAACGTATCCGGCACGGCCAGGTAATGGGTGTCCGCGTACACGCCGGAGATGTCCTCCGCCACGGCGGCGCGGACGGTGTTGGCATCCAGAGTGTAATAGTCGTGCGAGATCAGGCCCTCTGTGTAGAGGGTGTTCATGGTCCTCAGGTACTCGCCGTAGAGCTCCCGGTCGCCGTAGGGGAACATCACTTCGCCGTTTCGCAGCGCGATGCCCATGCCGCTGGCCGTATCGGTCACGTAGCCATAGGCGGCGAGGATGATCATGCCGGGGTTGGTGGCGTTGTAGCCGCCCGCCATGGGGATGATGTTCTCGCCCCGAGCCTTGAACGCGCGCAGCATGTCGATGAACTCATCGAGGGTTTCGGGGGTCTCAAGGCCCGCTTCCTCCAGCCAGCGCTGGTTGATGAAGATGCGCTTGAGCTTGGACATGTTCACTTCCTCGCCAATGTTGCCCAGCGAGTAGATGTGCCCGTCGGGCGCGGTGATCGCGTCCTTGAAGTCGGGATGCTCGTCGTACACCTTTTTCAGGTTGGGCATGCAGCTGTCGATGTACTCGTCAATCTTCAGCAGCATCCCTTCGCCAGCGCCGTAGTTGACCGATTCGGACGCGGTGACGCCCATGTTGATCATGATATCCGGCAGCGAACCGGTGGCAAAGGCGATGTTCTTATACTCGGTCCTATCCTGCACCTGCTCCACTTCAATGTTCACGCCCAGCTTCTGGCGTATCCATTCCCAGTACCAGATGTCCTCCGCATTGCCCTGGGTGCTCGCCTGGGAGACGACCACGCGGATGGTGATGTCCTTATCCTTGACCATCGGGTAGTTCCATACGCCGTCTTCCGATACCAGGTCCACATTCAGATACTCGGGCACTTCCGCCAGTGCGGAGGCGGCCAGGCAGAGGGTCATCATGCATGCCAGGAAAAGGGACAACCATTTTTTCATGCCGATCTCTCCTTTGGGTTTTTATTGCGAGTGAGTGCTAGCTTCTCACTTCGTCGCACAGTTATAGGGTCACACCTACCCCTTGATGGAACCGATCATCACGCCCTTGACAAAGTACTTTTGCACGAAGGGATACGCGCACAGCAGCGGCGCGCTGGCGATGAAGATGATCGCGTACTTCATCGCCGCGGCGATATACGCCCGCTGGGCGGCGACCTTCATCGCGTCGTCGTCCGCGATGTTGTCAATGGTGGCCAAGGCCATCTCGTTGGTGATCAGGATGTTGCGCAGCACCAGCTGTAATGGAAAGTACTTCTGCTGGTTGACATACAGCAGCGCCGAGTAATAGCTGTTCCAGTGGCCCACGCCGTAGTACAGCGCCATCACCGCCAGGATCGGCGTGCTCAGCGGCAGCGCGATGCCGAAGAACATTCGCCATTCGGACGCGCCGTCGATCTCGCCCGCCTCGTACAGCTCCTCCGGGATGGAACCTGCGAAGTACTGCCTTGTGACGATCAGATTCCAGCAGCTCACCCCCGCGCCGATGATTAGCACCCAGGGCGTATTGATCAGGCCCAGATCCCGTATCTGCAGGTAGGTGGGGATCATGCCGCCGCTGAAGTACATCGTCAGGAAGAAATACCAGGTAAGCGCGGTGCGGCCGAACAGCTTCTTTTTCGTCAGCACATAGGCCGCGGGGATCGTCAGCGCGAGGTTATAGATCGTGCCGAAAAACGTGTAGATGACGGTGTTCCGGTATCCGACCCATATCTCTTTGGTCTTCAGCACGTTTTCGTATGCCGTCAGCGAGAACCCCTTGGGCAGCAGGATAACCTGCCCCTGCATCACCGCGTATGGCTCGGAAAAAGAGGCGATCAGGATGAAATACAATGGATAGAGCATGATCAGGGAAAACACCAGCAAAATCCCGTTGTTGACCCACTCAAATACGCGGTCACCGCGTGCAGCTCGCATCGCTCTCCACCTCCTTCACCACAGGCCTACGGATGTTGTCTTGCGGGAAATCGTATTGACCAGGACAATCATCAGCACGTTGACCACGTTGTTAAACAGGCCGATGGCGGCTGAATAGCTGAACTGCCCGCCCTTGATGCCAATCTCATACACATAGGTGGAGATGACCCGGGAAACGTCCAGGTTGAGCGGGTTTTGCAGCAGGAATATCTTCTCAAAGCCCACCGACAGGATGCGGCCGGTATTCAGGATCAGCATCACGATCACCGTGGGCAGGATCGCGGGGATGTTCACGTACCGGATGATCTGCTGCCGGTTCGCACCGTCGATCTTCGCCGCCTCGATCAGCTCCGGAGAGACGCCCGCCAGCGCGGCCAGGTAGATGATCGTCCCCCAGCCGATTCCCTCCCATACGCCGCTCCACACATAGATCGATGAAAAATACCCTGGCACCGTAATGATGTCCGCCCGGGCCAGGCCCAGCGCCACGCGGATGTTGTTAAACAGGCCGTTGGTGTAGCTGGTGAAGAGCACCACCATCGAGCAGACGACCACCGTAGAGACAAAGTGCGGCGCATAGGATACCATCTGCACCACGCGCTTGTATTTCTTGCTGCTCACCTCATTGATCATCAGCGCGAGGATGACGGACAGGGGAAACGTTGCCAGCGAGTACAGGCTGATCACCAGCGTATTGCGCAGGATGGCCCAGAAGCCTGGGTAGGTGAAGAACCGGATGAAGTGCTTCATGCCCACCCAGTCGCTGCCCCATATGCCCTTGCTGGGCCGGTAGTTACGGAACGCAATCTGTACCCCGTAGATGGGCATGTAGTGAAAGATGAAGATGGCGACCACGGCGGGCAGTATCAGGATGTACAGCTGCCAGTACCGCAGGATGCGGCGCTGCACAAACCGCCTGAACCCTTGCCCGCCTCTACTGCGCCGTGTGATCATACTGCCCTCCCCCTTTATGCCAGTGCGTTTTCTTTACGGTACTGCCGGGGTGCCGTGCCCTCCAGCGCGCGGAACACCTTGGCAAAGTGGGCGGCGCTGTCAAACCCCACCCGGGTGGCGATCTCGGTAACCGTATGGTCCGTGCCCGCCAGCAGCTGCTTCGCCCTGGCGATTCTCTGGCTGAGCACATACTGCATGATGGTGATGCCCGTCTTGCGCTTGAAGGCATGGCAGAGGTAGAACTTGCTGACGTGCAGCTCCCTTGCCATCTCGTCCAGCGTGATATCCTGATCCAGGCGGCCGTTTACCTGCGAAAGGACCCATTCCACCAGCGAATCCGGCGCGTCGGCCCGTTTTTCATCGGTGTAGTTCGCCTGCAGAATCCGGATGATCTCTTCAATGTTCCGTGCCCGCTCGTAAGCGTTGTCCAGCAGATCGCCCGCGAGGAGCTTTGCCACGCGGCGGTCCACCGCCTCGGTCTGCTCATCGTTCAGGTTGATGCAGCAGCGGCCGTAGTCCTCGAATATCCGGTTGACGATCATCTCGCCCGAGGAGAGCATGGCCAGGCGGTGTACCGCCTGCGCCATTGTGACGCCGTCCCAGCCTGCGTAGGGATCGCCAGGGCCCTCGTAGCGGCCCAGCTTGCTGATGATCCGCTGGAGGAAGCTCTCCTTCCCCACCACCTGGCCCGCGAAGATATCCTGTTCGGTCACCTTGGCCAAAAGAATCTCCCTAGCCCTCTTCTCCGCGTCCCGCAGGCTATGCAGGAATCCGCCCCGGTCCCGGTCATAGATAATGTAGATATGGCCCTCAGCATCCTCGGTCACATCGGGGTAGGATACGCTGTCCCGGCCGTCCAGCAGCAGATGCCCCTCCCAGCTGCGGCACTCGTCGCGCGACAGCATTGCGGTGAGGTTGCTCCGCCCCTTGAACTTGTAGTGGTTGACGAGCAGGATGTTCCCCGAGCGCAGGCGGCCGATCCAGAACCTGGAGCACGGCCCTCCCCAACCGGTATCCACACCGGGGGTCCAGGTATGCCCACGGTCATAGGACGTGCTCTGGCCGATGCCGTCCCGGGTGCGCACGAACATCCGCAGCGTGCCGTCCCGCATCTCCAGCACCATGTGCTCATCAAAGCTGCGCCCCGGCACGTCCGCGCCGCCCAGCTTCACCAGCGTCTTGCCGTGGTTGGCGCTGCGGTATACGAACGACCGCTTGTCCGCCTGCTGTGTCGTGCAGTCCCTCAGCACGAACACCCCGTCCCGCCAGACCGCGATGGGGAACAGCCACTCCCCGGTGGTCAGCGCCACCGGCTTTTGCAGCATCACGTCCCGGCCGATGATCCGCGGCTTTGTCCAGGAAAGCGTTGCCGCGTCCGGGTCGTCGCACAGCACGCCCCACACGGCGTGCTCCGGCGATATCGCCCAGGTGAACCACAGGCGGCCCAGCGGGTCCATCCACAGGCACGAATCAAAGCAACGGTAGTCTTCACCCCTGTACGCGGCGGCGATCGGCTCTGTCCAGGTCGCTCCGTCGTCGTCGCTGAGGATCAGCGGGCAGAAGTTGCCCAGCTGTTCCTTGGTGCCGCCGCTGTAGAATGTCGCAAAGAGCCTCCCCTTTCGCGTGCGCTCAATCCCGGGGATTCCCTGCCATACCCGGCGGCCTGAAGCAAACTGCTCCAGCCGGTCGGGACTGGTGATAAACATATCCATCTTCCTGTTTCTCCTTCTCAGGAAAAGGATGTGAGCTTGCGGAACAGATCGGCAAAGACGGCATTGCGGTTGACATACGTGATCTCCCGCATCAGCGGCCGCCGGCTGTCCATCGACCAGTTGCCCTCCTGGGAGAGCACGGGCGTGGGGAGCAGGCGGGACGGCGCAGTCTTCGCGTTGATCAGCCAGGCGATGGGCAGCAGGTCCCAGACCACCTTGGCCCAGGCAAAATGATCGGTGTTGTACTCGCAGAAGAGCGTCACCAGCGCGTCGCACAGCGCGTTCTTGCCAGACAGATGCTCGCGCAGGTCCGCGGGCGTCGTCAGCAGGTGCGACGCCACGCCCAGGCACGGGCACAGCACCAGCGGAACGCCGCTGCCCAGCACCACCTGCGCCGCGGGTACATCCTCCCAGAGGTTGAACTCCCTCGCATAGTCCCAGTAAGTCGGGTTGCCGCCCAGCCAGAGTACCACGATTTTCTCCGCCAGCCGCGGCTCAAGCAGCAGTGCGGAGGCCACGTTGGTGATCGCGCCGATTGCCACGACATACAGCGGGTCGTTATCATCCCGCGCCATGCCCCGGGCAATCAGGTCGTGCACCGCATCGCTCTCCATGGGCTGCTTGCGCGGGTCCATGAAAGCCTGCGCGCCGCGAAACACCGGCACCGCCTCGCCGCCTGGGATCAAGGCCATCAGGCGCAGAATCTCCTGGTAGCTCTTCTCCATGCCCTCCCCGGCGGTGGCGGCGCGGGCGTTGAGGAACGGGGCCGCGTAGATCGCCTCCACCTTCAGACGCTCGGGCGAGAGCAGCGCATAGGCCAGCGCGAACTGATCGTCCACTTCGTTGTAGGTATCCGTATCGAGCACCATTGGGAGCACGCCGATTTCCGGCGGGGTGATGCGCTGGAGCTGGAAAGTATCCTTCGCCATTATCTTCCGCACCTCTCCTCTATACAGTGTTTGTATCTGTCGGGTCATCCCCAAGGCCAGTGTACTGAATTTGGAAAAGGGTATTCAATAACAATATTGTCCATTTGTGCTGTGCGCCGCTTCCCTACGAAGCATCGCATCTGTTGGGTTGTCCACCTGTAGAACAGGTTCGCTTGTAGACTACCAGATGACGCATCAAATGTCAATATACTTTTTGTAGCTTTTTACTCGCAAGAGGGAACACGTCCAATTGACAAGCGTTCAGTTGCGTGCTATGATCCTATCTGTTGGGTTGTAGAATAGCTCAACACCATCAGAGAGGATGACCGCCATGACACCCGATCCCGCCCTGCTGCGCCGCGGCACGGACACGCCCCACATCAACCACCAGCCGCTGCCCCGCTATGCGCTGGCGAACCTGGATTATGGCATGACCGTGGGCATTGAGTCCACCGGGCATGACCGCCTGTGGGCTACCTGGGTTGCCGGTGGGGATAGCGAGAAGGCATTTCTATTGATGGCCCGCAGCGAGGATGGCGGCCTGCATTGGTCTCAGCCGTGTATGGCGATTGACCCGCATGATGATGCCCTGCCCGTCGCCCGCAGCACCGCCACCGGCATGCCCTGGCGGGACCCGCTGGGGCGGCTGTGGCTTTTCTTCAATCAATCGCTAGCGCATTTTGACGGCCGCAGCACCGACTGGTGCATCCGCTGCGACGACCCGGACGCGGAAAATCCCCGCTGGTCGGACCCGCAGTACATATGGCATGGGTATACCCTCAACAAACCCACCGTGCTATCAAACGGCGAGTGGATGCTCCCCATATGCCTTGCGGCGCGCTACCATATCTCCCCCGCGTTCGCCGATTGCTACCACGAGCTGGACAGCCTGCGCATGGCGCACATGTTTGTATCCGGCGACCAGGGCGTTACTTGGGCGCGCCGGGGCGGCGTTGCGTTCCCGGAAACCCAATTCGACGAGCACATGGTAGTGGAGCGCATGGACGGCTCCCTCTGGATGGTCGCCAGGACAAAACGCGGGCTATGGGAGAGCTTTTCCCGCGACATGGGCCATAGGTGGAGCGCGCCTTCGCGCGCGTTCATCCAGAACTGCAGCGCCCGCTTTCACCTGCGCCGCCTGGCGTCCGGCCGCATTTTGTTTATCAAGCACGGCGCGGAGGTTGACGAGATCACCAGCATGCGGCGGGAACTTGCAGCGTTCCTCTCCGAGGACGATGGACGCACCTGGACGAAGGGCCTGATGATCGACGAGCGGCCGGAGGTGTCCTACCCCGACTGCGCGCAGGACGAGCACGGCAGGCTCTACATCTCCTACGACCGCGAGCGCGCCGCCCGGGGCGAGATCCTGCTGGCCCGGCTGTGGGAGGAGGACATCCTGCGCGGCGCGATTGGGTCAGCGGACGCACTCACGCGGCACGTAATTTCCCGCCCGGGGCGGTTATCAGAGCACCATAGCAAATAACGACAGAAGGATGATGACGATGAACCCTCTTCGCACAAAGCTGGAGACAGGAAAGCGCCTGTACGGCACCCATGTCAACCTGAGCGACCACCGCATTTGCGAGGCAATGGGCGGCATCGGGTTCGACTATCTGTGGATCGATACGGAGCACACGTCCACCGACTACAAGGAGCTGGAGATCCATCTGATCGCCGCGCAGTCCACCCAGACGCCGGTGATCGTGCGCATCCCGTGGAACGACCCCATCCTCGCCAAGCGCGTGCTGGAGATGGGGCCGGACGGCATCGTCTTTCCGGTGGTCAACACCGCGGAGGAGGCGCGCAGGGCCATTGCCTGCTGCCTCTACCCGCCGGACGGCAACCGGGGCTTCGGCCCGTTCCGCGCGATCCGCTACGGGCTGCTCGATGTCAATCACTATGTAGCGCAAACCAGCAAGGAAATGTGCCGCTTCCTGCAGATAGAGAGCGCGGAGGCGGTCCGAAATATTCCGGAAATGGCCAAAATACCCTTTGTGGATGGATTTATTTTAGGTCCTTGTGACCTTAGCGGGTCGATTCACCAGCTGCTGATGTGCTATAATGGGGAAACAGACCGGCTGATTGACGAGGCGATCGATCTTTCCCACCGGGCCGGGATGCGGATCGGCCTCTCGCTGGGGTCGGACGATGAGGCGCTGCTGGCGCACTGGCTGGCGAAGGACATCGACTTCATCTCCGCCTGCCATGACATGGGGTTCATCGTGGGCGGCGCGCAACGGATGCTACAGAATCTAAAGAGGATGGATGCGGTATGAATTGGAATGCGTCGGTGGATTACTCCATTGAGAAGAAAAAGCTCTACGAGGTTGTCGCCGACAAGCTGGAGGCAGGGATTTTATCCGACCGATCGCAGATCGGCACCAAGCTCCCCTCCGAGCAAACGCTGGCGGACAGCTTCGGCGTGTCCCGCAACATTGTGCGCGAGGCGCTAAAGCTGCTCAACGCCCGGGGCCTGGTGGAGCTGCGGACCGGCGAGGGCGCGTTCTCCGTGAAGCCCCGCACCGAGACGATGGCCGCGCTGCTCAACCGCATCGTCACGCTGGAGTCAATCGACCAGTCCCAGGTGATGGATATGCGCATTTTGCTGGAAACAAAAGCCGCCTCGCTGGCGGCTGAAAACGCGACGGCGGAAGACATCGAAATCCTCCGGCTGAACATCGCGCAGATGGAATTGACCCAGGATGACAATATCCGCGTCGACACCGACCTGATGTTCCACATGAAGCTGGCGGAGATGACTGGCAACGTGCTGATGGCGTTCTTCATCGGCACGATGATCGACATGCTGCGCCCGCTGATGCAGATATCCGGCAAGTGGAGCAGCGCCAAGACCGAGGCGGAGGGCGGCCATCACGCGATCCTGGACGCGATTGTGCGCCACGATCCGGACGGCGCGGGACAGGCGATGCATGCCCATCTGGGGACCTTCGCGGCGCACCTATCGCTGGTGCAGGAAGGCAAGGCGTAGCGGCGTGTTAGCGGCGGTCAGCCGTACAGCTCGTCATCCGACTCCTCGTCATCGTAAAACACAGGAACATTGGGCGCGGAACCGTCGGTGTAGCGCGTGGGCAGCGTGTAGCGGAACGGCGTGCAGGCCGTGACGGTGTTGCCCACTGCGTCCACCACGGTGGCGTACACGTAGATGCAGTCCGTGCTCGGGCTCCAGATGTGCGAGAAGGGGTTCGCCACCTCATCCGCGTAGTCCGGGCCGTGCTCGGCCACCGCTTTCCTCACCGTGATGGTGTACGGCGGCTGACCGCCGCTTGCCTGTGCGCTGTAGGAGATTTGCAGCTTGACCGACTGGTCAGCCTCGTACAGCGTGCCAGCGATATCCCAGCAGTAAATGGACACCGTAAGGCCGGAATCCTGGTCGGCCTCAGTATCGAGATAGCCCGACTTGGCCTTGACCAGCATGCCCCATTCCATCAGCGCCTGGAGCTCAGCCGAGACAACCCCGGGGTTCAGTTCAACGCCGTTCATCAGCTGCATCTTTGTCAGCGCCTTTTCCATCGCCGCGTCAAACTTCTTATTGATCTCCTCGGACTTGAGATAGCCCAGCTTGTACATCGCCTTCTTGAACGCCATCACCGTGTCGCCCGCGCTGTCCTTGGTGATGGGGGTATAGGGCAGATCGTCGCCAACCTCCTTGAGGAAGCTGGTCATCACATACCCTGTCGTATCCTTGTAGACAATCTGTGTCCACTCGCCATCTTCGCCGGTAACCTGCACGATCGTGCCTTTGCCCAGCTTTTTCAGGATCTTTGCATTCGATTTTGCGTCCGCGCGCATGTTGAGCGTGCCCTGTGACGTCGCCACCCGCGCGTAGTGGATTTCCTCCGCCAGCGCCGCCGCAGACAGCACCAACATCCCCAGCGCCAACAAAACAACAAACCCTATCGCAAGCAATCTGCGCATTCACCATACCGTGCCCTTTTTCAATTTTGCATAGTTTACTTTTTTTGAGAGGAGTTGTCAACTTTGGGGGGTGGGAGAGGACGGGGAGGGACGGGGGGAACGGGGGAGACGCCAAGGGGTTTCACCCCTTGGAACCCTGACTTAAGGGCCATTGGCCCTTAAGAATCCCAAGCTCGCCTGCGGGCGGGTTGGGTTTCGTTTTGCTAATGCCTACCCGCCCGCAGGCGAAATGTTGGAGGTCCAGGAGGCTGGCCTCCTGGCAGGGGGACTGGGGGACAGCGTCCCCTGGCGTCCCCCTGCGTTCCCTTCGTTCCCTCACGTAACCTCTCTCACCCGGTTCACTACCCACGTTAGATCGTAGCCGATCTCGCCGAGGGCTGCGGTGTTGTATATCTCTTCCAGGCCTATGCGGAGCATGTAGCAGTGGAGCTTTTCGTTGTTCTGTTCGTTTGTCTGGTGGCGGGCTTTGAGGGCTTTGACCAGCGGTTGCAGTTTGTCTTCGTTCCAGAAGAGGATGTTGGCTGCCTCAAAGAGTGGATCGCCGTAGAGCGCCATGCTCCAGTCGATCGCGCCGGTGATTTGGCCGCCGCTTGCCAGGAGGTTATAGGAACCGATATCGCCATGGATCAGGCGGGCGGGGCGGGGCTGGACGAAGTCCATTCGGGTATGGAGCGCCGAGAGGGCTTCCTGCACGATATGCGGGTCCGCTTTGTTCGGGTTCAGCTGCGGCCAGCGGTATAGGTCCTCGTTGAAGATGGCCGCGACAAACGCTTGCCAGGTAGCGAAGCGCGCTCGGCCCGTTTGGTCAAACCGGCCATAGCCCAGTTCCGCAGGGATCTCTGTTGACGCGATTTGGTCCAATGTGTCCAGTATGGAGGGAACTGTACAGACAAGCGCTTCGGGGTCCAGGTCGAACAGCTTGCAGCCCTTAATGTAGTCTGAGAAACAGTAAGCGCGGCCGTCATCGTTTTCATGGACGCCGTGGACCACCCGCACGGGCAGTATGCCCGTGTACTGGTCGCTGATATAGCGCTCTTTCTCGTATGCCTCCCACTTCCCACCGGCCTGGAAGATGTATTTTTCCGTGCCTGACTGGAACGCGAATGTCTGGGAGACGAGTCCCCCACTGAGTATCTGGATGTTCCGCGCGTCAGGGTAATGCCGCTGGATCAGGCATGCCACCTGCGCGTCACTATAGTTGGTCTTCATGTTCGGTCCTCCCCGAAAAAATGATTTCCCAATGAAAACATCGTCCAAGGAGACGCGGTATACCCCGGCTAACCGTATGAGGGCATAAATGTCAGGCGTATTAACACCCCTCTCCCAACCAGAGAGCGTCTGCCGCGTGACGTTCATCTTCTCCGCGACAGCCTCCTGGGTGAGATGGGCATTTTCCCTCATCGATTGCAGCTGCTTGCCAATGTTCATCCCATCGCCTCGCCCAAAGTGTAATGGAAACCCGCGCAAAAAGCTAGCAATGAACGCTTGCTTTTTGCACGGGTCAGTAAAGTCAAACTTGATGAAGGGCCCTATTGCAGTCCAAAGTGCCTGGCAAGCGTCTGCAACACTTCTTCCCTTGTGTCGGTCTCATCATCCGCCCGCACCAGGGTGAAAAAGCCGCTGTGCAGGAACTCGTCGTACACCTCCTGGCTGTTGATCTTGGCCAGGCACGCGCGGAAGTTCGCCATCGTCTTCTCCGGGTCCTCCGCTTGCTGAATCTGGTCGAGAACAAAGCGCTTGTCTTCATCATCCCGCTGAAAGAACCGGTCCACGGACATGGACTGCGGCGACAGCATGATCGCCACCTGATGATAGTCCGCGATCTGCGCCAGGATATCCACCGGGATGTTCGTATCCACGATGACCTTTTGGTCCCGCGAGCAGCGAATCAGCTCAGGGATTTCAAACTCCACCGCCTCGCGGGCTGTGTCCTCTATCTACTTGGCATACACATCCGGCGGCCTGTTGATGAACTCCTGCCAGTCCTTCATGGTCCTAAAATAGCACAGATTGGGGTACTTGTCGGGCGTCGCAACCTGCTTCGCGACAGGCCCATGGTAGTTTTCGCCGCAGTGCACCAGGCCGTACCGCTCCGCAAGCATCGCGGCCATTGTCGACTTGCCGGCGTAGGCGGTCCCGTTGATGAACAGCACGTTTTTCAGGTAGTGCTTGATGATGGTTTCTCCAATTTGCATGGCGGCCTCCTGCTGGCGGTTATTTTGTTATCTCGGGAACTGTTGCACCGATGCGCGTCGCGGGCTTTTACAAGCGCTTTTTCAAGAAAAACCGCTGATGGCCGACCGGGCAATCGTCCAGCACGCCGAACACTTCATATCCTTGCTTTAGGTAGAACCCTTTTGCCTGAAAATCGAAGGTATCCAGGTGAACCAGATAGCAACCCTCGGCCTTGGCGATAGCCTCGACCTCGGACAGGAGCTTCGAGCCAAGGCCGGACCCACGATGATCCTGGTCAACCCAGAGTATATCCACATACAGAAAGTTCCAGGCGGTCAGGCTGCAAAGAATGCCCGCGACGATTTCGCCGCTGTCATCAACTATTTTTCTGCTGAGGTCCAGGAACGGCTCTGCGCGTTGCGGCGCGACCTGCGAAAGGTTGAACTCGATGAGTTTGTCGTCGATAAAATCCCTATCCTGCCGCTGGCACGGCTTTATGGTGTAATTGTGCATTGCATGTTTCTCCTTATAATGTGGTCAGAACACTAGCTCCCACCAACGCATTTTACCACAAAAACAAAACCCTTGAAAGCGCTATGCCTTCAAGGGTTGGCGTAAACCTTTTATGCCTCTTTCTTTACCCGGAACTGATGCCCGGTTATCAGGGCAATGACGCCAGCCGCCAGCGTGAAGTGGGGTGCGAATACCAACACACAGGCCGCGATAGGCGCGCTCACATTCGCGACGGTTTTTTTGTCCCCGTCCTCGCCGTTCTTTTCGACGACTACGCGGGTCTTGGAAGCCTTTTTAAAGAAGGAATCGGCTTTCTGCCTCGCCTCTTCCACATGGTCGTGATAGTGATGCTGCTGATATGTCTGCTGTCCGCCATCAGCATCATGACCGTATACGCGGCCTTGCTTCTCCAGCGCTATGAGCGCGCGCATGATGTCGCCATCATTCCGCTCCAGCAACTGCATGGCCTCATCGTAGGACACATCCGCCTTCTCCCTGAGGTACTCAATCTTTTGCAGCATATCGTTGTTCATCATGGTTTCTCCTCTTCAATCTCGTTTATTGCTTTCGACATGCTGAGGATACCATACTTTGATGCCGTCTTCTTGGGAGGATGATAAACGTAAGATTAGAAGATGCTAAACGAATTTGGAGTCGGTTCATAGACGCGCACCCGCGCCGCACCGCCTTCCCTGTGCTCAATCGTCGTCCCCGTCCGGTCCACCGTCACGGCAAGCAGCGCACCCTGATAGCGCAGCGAGAACCGGTAATGCGTCCATTGATCCGGTATGCGTGGGCGCAGGGATATGCCTTCCTCTGCAATGCGAAGCCCCGCAAACCCGAGGACGATCCCCATGTACGCCCCGCCCATGTTGGCCGCGTGGATGCCATCGGCGGTGTTGCCGTGCGTGTCAAGCAGGTCCGTTTTGGATGTCCTATCATAATACGCATACGCCTTGTCCACCTCGCCCACGCGCGCCGCCATCATGGAAAACACACACGGGGACAGCGACGAATCGTGCGTGGTCACCGCCTCGTAATACGCGAACGTGCGCGCGAGCACCGCCTCATCCACGCCTTCCTCGAAAAGCAGATGCGCCAGCACCGTGTCCGCCTGCTTGCACACCTGATGCCGGTAGAGAAACAGCGGATGGTAATGCAGCAGCAACGGAAACTTTTCCTTCGGCAGCGCAGCCAGGTCGAGCCGTTTCTTCGAGAGAAAGCTGTCATCCTGCGCGCAGATGCCCAGTACCTTGTCAAAGGGCAGGCATATGCCGCGCGCGGCTGTATCCATTTCCGTGAGTTCGCCATCCGTCACGCCAAGCCTTGCTTTCAGCGGCGCAAACCGCCCCACTGCCTCCAGCAGGCCGCACAGGCGCACTGTCCAGCGCAGGTGGAACTGCGCGGACCGGTTGGTGTAGTAATTGTCGTTGACCACACAGGTGTATTCGTCCGGGCCGGTCACGCAGTCGATGTGGAATGTCCCGTCCGCCCAGTGCCCCACATCCAGCCACAGCCGCGCCGTCTCGATCAGCACCTCCAGGCCCTTCGTCTCCATGTACCCCAGGTCGCCGGTTGCCTGGTAGTACTGGATGAACGCATGGGCGATATCCCCGTTGATGTGGTACTGCGCCGAGCCGGACGGGAAGTACGCCGAACACTCCGCGCCCGCGATTGTCCGCCAGGCGTACAGCGCGCCGCGCGCGTGACCCAGCAGCCGTGCCTGCTCCCGCGCGCTCTCCAGAATGGACGCGCGGTAATCCAGAAGCCGCCGCGCCATATCGGGCTGGGTCAGCAGGAAGAAAGGGAGCATGTAGATCTCCGTATCCCAGAAGTAATGGCCCTCGTACCCCTCGCCGCTGAGGCCCTTTGCGGCAATGCTCGATACGCCGTCCTGCCCGGCGGACTGAAGGAGCGAATACAGCGAAAACTGCAAGCTGGCCTGGAGCGCATCGTCTCCGCCGACCTCCACCCGCGCCGTCTCCCAAAACGCGGCGAGGAACGCCGCCTGCCGCGCGTACCATGTTTCCAGCGGCTCCGCCGCCGCCTCAGCCAGGCGCGCGAGGGCAGCGCCGCCGGTATCCGCCCCGTGCCGCCGGGAATCGGCCATCGCGCACCACTTTACCAGCGCAAACGGCCGCGCAGCGGAGGCCTCACCCGCGAGCACGCACGCCGCCTCATTTGCGCTCAGTGCCCAGCGTCCCGCCGGAACGCCATCCGCCGTATGCCGCACGGCGCACGCCATGCAAAGTCCCGAACCGATGGTGCGGCAGCGCATCACCACGCTTTCTCCGTCAGCCTCCATCGCCTCTACCGTCAGCCGTCTTTTCTTCTCCGCCGCCTTCCTGGGATCAGCGGGGTCAAAGTCATTGTACACATCCCCTGACAGCACGGATGAGGCCACAATCTCCCCCCGCCAGTCGAGCGGCTGCGCTTCTATCCGCAGGGTGAACAGCTCCGGCATCGCAAAAGAAGCCATCCTCTCGAACCGGAGCGCGGTGCGCCGCCCTAGCGGAGAGCGCCAAATTACCCGGCGCGTGTACAAGCCCGCCTCCATGTCCAGCACCTGCTCGAACAGCTCCACTTCTCCCTGAAACGGATCATACGGCTCACCGCCCAGCGTCAGCCGCACGGTCTGCACATCCGGCAGGTTGACCAGGCTCTGCTGCCGGTCGGCAAACCCGTACAGCTTTTCACCGTAGGGAATTTCCGCCGTGTCATAGAAGCCATTGATATACGTTCCCCGCACCGTGCGGACGCCCGGCGGCACACCCTCCTCCAGGCTGGCCCGCACGCCCAGGTACCCATTTGCCGTGTGAAACAGCGTCTCCCGCAGCGCAATCTCCGCCGCGAGCAGTCCCTCGCGTACAATCTTCATGTTCTTCTCCTACCCCTTGATCGCGCCATCCATCATGCCCCGCATGATCCTCTTTTGCATCAGCAGGAAAAACACGATCATCGGTCCCACCGTCAGCGTCAAGGCCGCCATCACATAGTTCCACTCCTTCAGGTATGAATCAAAGAACATCTTGATCGCCAGTTGGATCGTGCGCAGGCTCTGCTTGTTGATCATCACCAGCGGAATCATGAAGTCGTTGAAAATGGCGATGGCGTCGATGATCAGGATCGTCGCGGTGATGGGCTTGAGTATCGGAAACACCACGCGGAAGAAGCAGTTGTACGGCCCGCAGCCGTCAATCAGTGCCGCTTCCTCCAGCTCCAGCGGTACATTTTTGATGAACCCGCGGTAGAGGAAAATGGCCATCGGCAGGAAGAAGCCGACGTACATCAGCACCACACCCGCGCGGGAGTTGGCCAGGCCCACCTTGCTGGAGACGATGACCATCGGCACCATCAGCACCTGAACCGGACTCGCGATGAAAAACAGCAGCATGCCCAGCATCCCCGCGCTGAACGCGCATTTGACCCGAACGATCTTGTAGGACGCCATCGACGCGCAAAGGATGATCCCCGCAACGGACGACACCGTCACGATCACCGTATTGATGAACGCCGTACCGTAATGCATCCGGTCCCACGCCACCGTGAAGTTCTCAAGGTGCCACTCGGTCGGCAGGCTGAACAGGTTCATCGTGATCTCCCGGTTGTCCTTGACGGAGTTGAGAAACACCAGCGCAATGGGGAAGAGCGTGATCAGCGCGCCGAGCAGCATGGCGATTTCCAGCAACAGCGTCTTCCAGGTATAGCGCTGTACCATCACATCTCAACCTCCTTCCGGCTGGTGAAATAGACCTGCAGCAGGCCAATCATGGTCGCGGCGATGCAGAAGAGCACCGCTTCCGCCGAGGCGTAGGACAGCCTGTCATACTGGAACGCGTCAATGTAAATCTGAAAGGCGATGGTCTTGGTGGTGCCGTATGGCCCGCCCATCGTCAGCGCGTAGTTCAGGTCGAAGGATTTAAGGCCATTGAGCAGGCTGAGGAAAAGGCAGGTGGTGACCGTCGGCCGAAGAAGCGGCAGCCTGACCAGGAAAAAGCGCTTCACCGCGCCGCAGCCGTCGATTACGGACGCCTCGATCACGTCGCCCGGGATTCCCTGCAACCCCGCCAGGTACAGCAGCATGTAAATGCCGACATGCTGCCAGACGGACACATACACCAGCACAAAAAACGTCGTGTCGTACTTGGCCAGCAGCACGCCCTGGAGCCACGGAATATCCAGCGCCTTGCCGATCACCGGGACAAAGTTGCTGATCAAAAAGCTCCACAGGAACCCGACTGTCGCGCCGCCGATGATCATCGGCATGTAATAGGCCGCGCGCAAGAGGCCCGTGGTCTTGAGCATGCCCGTCAGCGCCGCCGCCAGCAGCAGCCCGATCACGTTGAGCGCGACCACCTTCGCCAGCGTGAACTTCAGCGTAAATGAAATGGTCTTGAGGAAATTCTTGTCCGTGAATACCTTCTGGTAGTTTGCAAACCCGATGAACTCCTTGGTGGTGCTCACGCCGTTCCATTTGCACAGCGAATAGTATACGCTCAGGCCCAGCGGCACGATGAAACACAGCGTCAGCAGCAGCAGCGCGGGCGTGACAAATACGGCGTAGGAGACCGCGCTTTCTCTCTTCAGGCTTCCGCGAGCAGGTTGTGCATGCATGGCAATTCTTCCTTCCGGGCGGCAAAGGGGCCGGCAATCCCCCTGGGTTTGCGCGGCCCCTTCCATCGCGTGCTATGTTCGAGGGAAATGCTCTACTTCGCCGCCTCTACGCAGAGCATGTACTGGCTCTGCAATTCTTCGATGCAATCGCCCTTGCTCATCGCACCCGCGGCGTACGCCTGCAGCGGCTCGGTGATCGCCGCGTTGTAGCCCGTCGGCCAGTTGAGGTAGCCAAACGTGGGATAGGATAGCTCGCTGGCCAGGTAGGCGTTCGCGTCGTCGAACAGCGGGCCCAGGTTGCTCACGTCCACATGGTCGCCGGGGAACATGATCTGCACATTCACAACGAAGTACGTCTGTGCGCCGTCGAAGATGAACTGCAGGAGCTGCTTTGCCCAGTATTCATTCTTCGTCGTGTTGGCAACGCACAGCACGCGGGTGGTGTTCGCCTGGAGCTTCAGCGCCGCCGGATCATCCAGGAACGGCACCGCCATCAGGCCCAGGTTCAGGTCCGGGTTGGCGTTGCGCAGCGCGTTGGTGAACCACGTGCCCTGCTTGATCATCGCCATCTTGCCGCTGGCAAAGTCGGCGATCTGCTGGTTGTGGTCGTACCCGACCGAATCCGTGCCCCAGCCGTAGGTCAGCGTCATGTCATAGAGGCGGAAGAAGGTGTCGATGTAGTCCATTTCGCCGATGGTTATTTCGCCCGCCTTCAGCGCGGCGTTCGTTTCAAAGTCTCCCTGGTACGCGAAAGGAATGCCGAACAGGTGCGCAAGGAAGCCCCAGCTCGCCCACGCCTCGCCAAAAGGCTGGATGCCCGCCGCCTGAAGCTGCTGGCAGACGGCCTCCAGCTCGTCCAGCGTTTCAGGGAGCTTTTCAATGCCCGCCTGCGCAAACAGGTCCTTGTTGTAGATGATGCCGCTGGCCTCCACCGCGTAAGGCATCGCGAACACCTGGCCGTCGATGGTCGTGCGGGCCAGCGACGCGGGCGTGATGTGCGCTACCCACGCCTCGGCGCTCAGGTCCATCATTCGCTCTTTCCATGTCTGCATTTCGTTGGTGCCCCGGTCGAACATGTCCGGCGCGCTGTCGCCCGCGAACCGGGCCTTGAGGATCGACGTGCCCTGGTCAGCATCGGGAATCTCCCATTCGACCTTGACACCGGTCTTGGCTTCAAAATCGGCGGCGATCTGCCGCACCGTCTCGGTGTAGGTCGCCGTGCCCATGTACAGCGTCAGCGTCACGCCCGCCGGATCGGGAACGGTTTCCGCCAGCGCAGGCATCAGCCCGCACAGCATCGCCAGGCAAAGCAGCAGGGAACCCCATTTCTTCATATGGATATCCTCCCTTTGATTCGCGGCGGAAAAGCGCGCCGCCGCTTCTTGTGGGGACATTGTAGCGTACAGGCGGCAAGGAATAAATGGAGGGAATCCGCATCCGCCGGGACAAAATGAACATGTTTTTATCGGCTACGTTGTTTATAGTCACTCAACCCCAAAACTGGCAAAAGTGAGCGAGAGATTTTTTCGTCCGGCAAGGAGCCGGAGCGAGACGTAGCCGGCAGCTACGTTGTAGCGCCTGCCAAGGGCAGGCCGAGGGCGAGCAAATGGAACATTTGCCGCCCGAAGCCCGGCGACCACCACAGGTGGTTGACGGGGCTTATCAGCGGAGAGCGACGCCGCCGGGCGGAAAAAGATCCGCTCACTTTGGTCGGTTTTGGGGTTGAGTGACTATATTCCGCCACTGCGCGGGCGACGCGCCCGTCTCCCGCTTGAATACCTTGCCGAAATAGTGCTCATCCTCGTAGCCGACCGCGCGCGCGACCTCCCCCACCGTCCAATCGGTGGAGGTCAGCAGCGCCTTTGCGCGGGCAATGCGGATATTGCCCAGCGCGGCCATGATGCTGGTATGGTAGCGGGCCTTAAACAGCCGCGCGATATGCTGCTGACTGAGGAAGAAGGCGTCCGCGATGTCCGACACCCGGATGTTTTCGGCGTAGTGCTCCCGGAGCCACAGGTCAATGTCGGACGGCTGGAAGGCGTCATCCCGCCCACGGGCCGCAAGCGGGGCCAGGCGGTCCAGCGCGCTCCGCTTCCATACAGAAAGATCGGCGATGTACTGCGAAACCAGCGCTTTCTTTTCCACTTCATAGCGGCCTTCCGCGCGGTGGAGGCGGGTGAGGATCATATTAAGTTCCCCGGTTGCGCCCTGCAAATCGCCCATCGTGACGGTCCCGCCCGCCAAGAGGCCCACGCAGAAGCTGTCCAGTATCTCCTCCAGCTGGCGCAGGCTACCACGCCGCGCCGCCGCGATGATTGCCAAATCACGGTCAAAAAGACTGCAATCGGCACGCGCCGGGCTGTCCGGCGCGCCGCCGCCGTGTATGCGCACGCGCTGCGCCGCCTCCTTCGCCTGGCGGACGCAGCCGGGAATGGCAGCCGTCTCCGCCTGCATCCACACCGGGATGCGCAGCAGCTCCACGCCCGTCTCCTCCGGGATCACGGCGCACGCGCGGGCAAAACACCCCTCCCCCATCGCGTTCGCCGGGCCACTCGTCAGCACAACCCAGAACAGCCGGTCCTCATCGTAGGCGATGGCGCGGGCCATGCTGCCGGTTTCCCGGCGGATGACCGTCTCCAGCGCCTGGCCCAGATGCCCAAAGTCGCCGCCAAAGCGCAGCAACGCTGCCCCGTAGTCCTTGAGCAGCAGCGCACCGACGCTCACGGCGCCTGACCCAAGGCCAAGCCGCGCAAACGCATCCAGCATATCCGGTGGCAGCGGGCCCACTTCCTCCAGCGCCTCGCGCGCCAGGCGGTAGTCCATCTCCAGCCGGGTCTTTTCATGGGTCTCGCGCCCGTCGGTCAGCGCCCGCTGTTTTTCCAGGTTCTCCGCCGCGCGGGCCAACGCATCGTTGAGCGCGGCCCGGGAAAGCGGCTTGAGCAAATAATCCACGCCCTCCGACAGGAGCGTCGCGCGAACATACTGGTAGTCGCTATACCCGCTCACGGCGATGATCTGCGTATGGAATCCGCGTCCCCGCAGCAGCGTCAGCAGCTGCACGCCATCCATTACGGGCATGCGCATATCGCAAAAGAGGACGTCTGGCGGCTCCTTCTCTATCATGGAAAGCGCGGCTTCGCCATTGTCCGCGCAATCGATTCGGTCCACTGTGAAGCGATCCCCATCGATCAGCAGCGGTATGGCCTCGCGGACATGCGGTTCATCATCGACAATCAGGATGCGCATGCTTCTTCCTCCCCGCCTACTTGCAGCGTAATGGCTGTCCAGCCGCCCGCTTCACTCTGGATGTTCCAGACAAAGCGGCCGTGCGTGAAAAGTCTCAGCCGGACGAGGACATTCATCAGGCCGATGCCATCGCTCTGGTCCAGCGGTCCGGCCGTGTCATACCGCTCATACGCCGCCGCCAGCGCGGCCAGCGTCTCCTCGTCCATCCCCTGCCCATCATCCCGAATGCACAGGCGCAGCGGCCCCTTCTCTTCCTTGCCAATCTCAATCTCGATCCGGCCCGGCGCACCTCCGGGTTCGATGCCATGCAGGATGCTGTTCTCCACCAGCGGCTGTAGGATCATCGGCGGCAGCGTTTCGTCCAGCGCCGCATCCTGGCAGCGCAGCAAGAAGGCGATGCGGTCGCCAAAGCGGATCTTCTGCAGATCGATATAATCCTGTATCTGCCGCACCTCCTCACGGACGGTAACGACCTCCTGCTTGGCGTTGAGGTTGTACTGGAACAGGCGGCCCAGCGCCGCGATCTGCTCGCTCACCTCGGGCGCGCCGCGCTTGAGCGCGGAGGTAGCGATCGCCTGGAGCATGTTGTTGAGAAAATGCGGGTGAATCTGCGCCTGGAGCATCTTCAGCCGGGCGCGCGTTACCTCCAGCGTCCCGCGGTAGTTCTCGTTGATCAGCGTGTCAATGCTGTGCACCATATCGGAGTAGCGCGCCTCCAGCACGCCCAGCTCATCCCGCCGCTCCGGCGGCACGGTATACTCAAACTTTCCCCGGCAGACGTTTTCGATGTTCTTGAGGATGCGCTGGATCGGCTCGATGGTAATGCGGTAGTTGCTCAGCACAAACAGCGCGATGAACACCAGCGCGCACAGCTGCACGGGGATCAGGAAGCTGACCACATCGCGCGCCTTTTTCTCCAGATTGGCCCGGGGCGTGAAGCTGGCGACCTGGATGCTCACGCCGCGGAACGCCCTCTCGGCATAGAGGCAGACCTGATCCGCGCGCTGCGGCAGCGGGGTATCGCCAAGGTCCTCCGCGCCGGTATCGATGCCGCCCTCGGCAATGCGCAGCCCCTGGTACACGCCCCGGCCGCGCCCGAGCACCAGGTCCGTCTCGCTGTCAAAGTAGGGGTTCTTCGCGCTGGTGATGAGGCTTTCCACGGATTCGTGCCGGATCAGCGCGATCACATCCACCAGCGGCTGGGGCAGCGGCTCGTTGTTCAGGCGGATGTTGTAGGCGTAGTACTGCGGCCGGCCCGCGCCATCGGTGAGGACGGTCAGGATGTCGTCAAAATCCGCTTCGTCCATCAGCGCCTGCGGATCGGTATTCAGCGTCAAAAAGACACCGCGCGACGCGCCGGCGGTCAGCACATAGACCACCGGCCCGTCGCGCAGGCGGAAAATCAGCCCCTCCAGCATGCTGTAATTGCCCAGCACCTCGGTCATGCCGCGCCGAAGGGTGTATTGTTTGTCCAGGTCATATGGCGGATGCAGCGAGTTCATGATCTTCTGGTTGCCGTACAGCGACAGCACGCCCTTTTCCGCCGCCGCGAAGTACTCCGTCACCTGGTCGGCCACCGTTTCCAGCATCGACCGGTTGAAGGAGAGCAGCTGCTCCTGCACCGCCGCGTTGCTCTGCCGGTAGGCGACCACGTTGATCGCCACCAGGGGGATCAGCAGCAGCGTAATTACAGCAAGGATCAGCTTGCCGGAGAGGCTGGTTCGTATGCGTTTCACAGCATTCACCCCGCGTATGGGTTTTGGATTATCCTATCACCCTGTGCCAGTGATTGCAATGCAAGGAAATGACAGCTATTCTCCCTGCTGGAACACTAACTGTAGGAAATCCCGCGCGCAGAGCCGCCAGACATTCCAATCGTGCCCGCCCGGGTACAGCCTGCGGACGCAGTCAATCCCCTTTTCCGCAAGGAGCCGGTCCTCGTCCAGGAACACATCGTAGATGCTCTTCTGCTCCCGCCTGCCCGTGGGGATGGCCGTGTCTCCCGTGCCGACCGCGCGGAACAGCAGGCGGCACTGCCGGTGAAACGCCTCCGCATCATCAAAGGCAGCGAGGTGCCCCTGGTCCGCCCCATCGTACATCCACCGCAGGAACCCGCTGAATACGCCGATCCACGCGAACCGGTCCAGGTTTCGCAGCGTCACATAGCTCGTCTGCATCGATCCCATGGAAAGGCCCGCCATCGCCCGGTCCTCAGGCGATGTCCTCACGCGGTACCTGGCTTCCACCAGCGGGATTACATCGCGCAGCAGAAACGGCTCGATGTCGCGCACGTCGTAGTTGCGCCATACGGTCCATGGGGTCGCGCGCACCTCACCCGAGCACATCACCACCAGCATGGGCACCGCGCGCCCCTCGGCGATCAGGTTATCCAGTATCCAGGGGAGCTTGCCCTGCCAGAGCCAGCCCGTCTCGTTCTCGCCGCCGCCGTGCTGGAGGTACAGCACGGGATACCGCGCTTCTGGCGCAAAGGGATAGTCCGGCGGCGTATAGACCAGGCAGGTTTCCATCTCGCCCGTCACACTGGAGCGAAAAAACTCGTGCGTGACCGCGCCGTGCGGCACATCCCTTTCAGCGTAGAACGCAACCTCCATCGGGATTTCCACATGGTTGACCGGGCGCGCGTACCCAAAGCTCGCCGGGGCCAGCGGGTGCAGCACCACCGCGCCGTCCACGCGGAAATGGATGTAATGGAAACCGGGCGTCAGCCCCTCCACCACCCGGGACCACAGCCCGTCCGCATCCCGCGCGAGTGGATACTCCGTGCCGGCCACCTCAACGTTCACACGCTCCGCATTGGGCGCGAGGAAGGAGAACCGCACCCGTCCATCCGGGAGCGCCTCCGCGCCCGAGGGAATTTTTGCATCCGGCCGCGCCGTACCCTGCGCCAGATCGCCCATCCGCTGGGGCATCAGATCGTTGAACGCCAGCGCCTGCCGGTCATGCGCCGCGTGACTTTTGTTTACCATACCATCCCCACCTCTCCATCCGCTCCAGGCCGTATGAAACCAGACAGGAAACTGCAACGCCCAGCGCTGTTTCCCCTACGCGCGAGAGCACATGCGGGATCACCGACGCGCGGTCCAAGGTCACCGCGACAATGAGAAAAAACACGCACGGCAGCGCCGACAAAGCCCCGAAGCCCATCCGCCTGCCGAGGGCGAACAGCGCGCCCGTGCCAAAGGGGTAGAGCAGCAGCGGGGCAACCGCGCGAAGCTCCTGCGGCAGCAGCGACTCTGCCCACACCGCCAGCGCGCCTACGGCGCACCCCAGCAGCGTCGCCCGAATCCGCCCGCGCCCGTACTGCACCACGCCAACAAGGCCGCCCTTCGTCGCTGTCAGCGCCACGGCGACGTAGGCGTAGACCGGATTTTGAAGCGGCAGGCAGAGTGTCAGCAGGCCGATCACTTCCAGGCTCAGCAGCAGCTCCAGCCATGCTCTTCTCTCTGTTTGCACGGTGTGCCTCCAGCAGCGTTTTTGCTTGGAAAAAGCATAGCATATTCATTTTCTCTACAAAAGGGTGAGAATCCGCAACAAACGGTACAAAATGAACACGGTTGCGGCTATGTGATGGGATTGTAAGACTATAATACGGGCGACTCTATTCGCCCCGCAAAGAGTTCCCCCGTGGCATGCAGCAGCGCCAGCAGCGGCGGCGCGAGCGCGGGGTCAAAGCAGTCCATCGTGCGGAAGGTTTCGAAGTTCAGGTCCCCCGCGTAGCGGACCTCCCGCAGCGCGCGGCAGAACTTGTCCCAATCGATGATGCCCATGTACGGAAACTGGTGGTCATCCACGATACCATGGTTGTCATGCACATGCAGCACCTGCAGGCGGTCGCCGAGCTGGTGAACCATGCTATACAGGTCCTTGCCCAGGACCATCGCATGGCCGGTATCCAGGCAGAAGGCAAAGCAGCGCTCCCCCGCCATTTCGTTGAGCGCGTCAATGTACCGCGCCGCCTCCCCCGCGTCCGCACAGATGGCCTCGGTGATCTTGCCCCGGTGCGCAGAAAACATGTTCTCCAGGCAGCAGACGACGCGGTGCCGCTTGAGATGCGGGATCAGCGCACCAAAGAGCCTCATGTTGAAATCCCATTCCTGCTGGGGCGTCATCTGCTCGTCCGTGGGCAAAAAGCCGGGGTGCACCACCAGATTCCGGCAGTCCAGGTCATCGCACATCATGATGCACTTGATGCAGGCCGCAAGCACGTACTCGTTCATCTTCGTGTCATTCACGCAGGTGGGGAACGGCGCGTGCGCCTGCAGGATGCGCAGGCCCCGCGCGCGCGCCGCCTCCTTCACGGGACGAAGCGCGCGCAAAATCTCCTCATCCGTCTGGTCAAAGAAGCCGCGGCACTCAAACCGCCTGATCTGATCGGCGGGCAGGAAGTGGTTGAGGTTCAGGTCTACCCCATCAAACCCTGCCTCCGCGATCAGCCGGAGGCCCTCCTCCACGCCGAAGCGAGGCAGTATCCCGCCCGTCTGTACGCTCATGCGCATTATGGCGCCAGGCTTTCGCGCATCGTCCGCGCGTCGTCGGCATAGTCCGACATGCCGGACACGGCCCTCGCGCCGTACTCCATGACGAAATTGGCGTCCGGGGTGTACGCGCGCGCGCCTTGAAAGAAGCGCTTCCAGTCAATGACGCCCGTGCCAATGCGCTGGTGCAGGTCCTCGCGGCCGTCGTTGTCGTGGATGTGGTAGGCCCGAAGGCGCTCCCCCAGCGCCTTCTGCACGGCGAGGATGTCGATGCCGCCGAGCACCGCGTGGCCGGTATCGATGATGCAGCTCAGCGACGGGTCGTCCGCGAACAGGCGCAGGAACGCCTCCTGGTCGCAGAGCGTCTCCTGCCCGGGGCCAAACGCCAGGTTCTCCACCAGCATGGTGACGCCCTCGCGGGTGCAGATCTCGCCAAAGCGGTGCAGGCGGTCGGCCACGCGCTTGAGCCTTTCAGCCTTCTCCGCCTCGGTAGGCTTTGTACGGTACGGCGCGTTCATGTGCACGACA
>JAVBQK010000023.1:0-4479 GCA_031549105.1 Eubacteriales bacterium | reverse complement strand
TGCGGCCTCCCATACCTTGGTGCGCTTTTCGCGAAGGGTGATGATCTGTTCCATATTGGTGTTGTCCTCCTTTTCAATCGTGGGGGCAAAGAAAAGCCGCCGTTATCTCAAAAGGTTCAAGCGCCTTTCGAGGTCGGCGGCAAGGGTGCCGGAATGCCGCGAGGCATCCGGGGGTTTAGCCCGGTGGAGCGGAATAACGGCGGCAGCTTTGCCGGAGTAGGCGTAGGCTGGGCACGGGGCGTAGGCCGTTGCGCCGGGCGGATCGCCGCCAGCATTGCCGTGCATCACTTGCCCTCGCTCCAGGATACCGTCCGCGAAACCCAGCTCCACGGCCTTTCGCGCGGAAAGCCACGTTTCCGCGTCCATCATCTCTGACAGCGTTTCACGCGGCAGGCCGGTTTTGATCTGGTAGGCGTTCAGGATCGCGTCCTTGTATTCTTCCAGCATGGAGATGGCTCGCTGCATGTCGTCCGTGTTGCCCATGGCCACGGTCAGCGGGCGGTGCAGCATCATCATGGCGGTTGGGGCCATGCGTACCGATGTGCCCGCCATCGCGATGACGGACGCGGCGCTGGCAGCAATGCCGTCTATGACGATGTCCACATCAGCCGGATACTCCATGAGCATGGTGTAAATCTGCGAGGCCGCCACGCAATCGCCACCCGGCGAATTCAGATAGATCGTCACCGGCCCCGTGGCGGCGCACAGGTCTGCCTTGAACGCGGCGGGCGTGATCTCGTCGCCCAGCCAGCTTTCCGACGCGATGACGCCGTCCATGTAGAGCGTCCGGGTGCCGTCGCGATTGTGAACCCAATGCCAAAACCTGTCCACTATTTTGCCTCCTTTGTGGCGCGACCCTCCCGCGCAAAAATCCCGGCATCGACCAATTTGCATAGGTTTCCGTTCACGAGGTACAGGTCCCCACCCTCCTCGGTGGGTATCCGGTCGAGGGCTTCCAGCGCGCGAATGTCGTTTGCGCTCATCCAGCCGTTCTGCCGGGCGACGGCGTAACCGTTCATACGGCTCATGTAATCGCCGCGCAGCAGTCCTTCCAGATTGAAGCGCACAAAAAAGCGCCGCTTCTCCGTCTCGGAGAGCAGCGCGCGGGCGATGGCCTGTTCCCATCTGACAACCCAAGGATCGAGGGTGTATTTTACAAATTCGAGACTTTGCTGTTCTATGTTGCTAAAGCTGGATTGGTCGAGGTCGCCGACCATGTGGGGTGGAACCCGGAAGATGCGCGCAATCTCGTTGATCTGGAATTTCCGCGTTTCCAGGTACTGCGCCTGCTCGGGCGGGATGCCAATTGCGTGGTATTTAAGTCCTTCTTCCAACACCGCCGTGCGGTGGGCATGGCCGCTGCCCTGGTACATCGCGTTCCAGCTATCCCGGACGCGCTGTGGGTCTTTCACCACACCGGGGTGTTCAAGGACACCGCCCGGATGCGCGCCGTTGGCGAAGAATTTCGCGCCGTATTCCTCGCACGCCATAGCAAGCCCGATGGCGTTCTTGGACATGGCTATTGGGGAGTAGCCGAGCAAGCCGTCAAAGCCAAGGCCGGGGATGTGGAGTACATCGGCGGGGGTCAGGCGCACTTCGCTGCCCTTGCCGGTCGCGGGGCTGTCTTCCTCCGTCCGGCTGTACACATAGCAGATGCGTCCGGCGCTGTCCCGGTCAACGATCATCTTGCCGGGCATGAGCGGGTAAAGCGCCACGACCTCGCCCTTGCCGTTGCGGATGATCTGCGCAAAGGCGTTTCCCCACAGCAGCAAGTGGGTCATGAGGGTTTCGCGGAACACGAAGGAGGTCATTTCGGGGTTCGGCTCGTCGTGCAGCAGGCGGTACAACCGGTGGCTCTGCGCCTTTTCGGAGCCGCCCGTCGCGTTGATCTCGAACAGGTGCAGCGGGAGGCCCGCGACGGCTTCGGCGAGGATGCGGACGCAGGCATAGACCGCGGTCATCTGCATGGCGGAGCGTTCCGATACCCGCGCACCGCTGGTCGTGCCGCCGAAGAGGAAGGAGAAGGCGCTGCCGTTCAGTTGGTTGGTGGGTTTGGCGCGCGGGGAGAATAGGCGGGTGAGTGGGTTCATGGCAGCCTCCTCTTGAAATACGAAAAAGCACCTGCTTGCGCGGGTGCCTCAGTGTGGATTTTGCTTATACTATTCGTTTCTATTTTAATACTTTTCTCATAATCATACTTTCATCACGATCCGCTTCTGGCGCTTTGACAAACCCGGCTTTTTCGTACATATGAAGTGGGCCTTGGCAGTCCCACTCGTATTGTTCGCTTCTCATGATGGGGAAGCTGACTACGGCAAGGTAACCTTCGTTTTTTGCGTCTGCAATAACTTGCTGCAAGAGAGCGGTGGCGACACCTTTCCCGCGATATCCCGGGGCAATTTCAAAACACACAACAGCCTTTTCCTGCTTTTCGGCAGGTGCATGGAAATGCGTATCAGTACACGGTTCGATAGGAAAGTTCGCTCTATCGTTTGCATTGCACCAACCAATAGCCATACCATCGGCAAACGCTAAATATCCGCGCAGGACGCCCGCTTCAATCTGCTGTTCAGCAGCTTTTCGAGATATTTGACCGCCATCAAGCCCGTTCGCATTTTCAAACGATGCTTTTGCCTGCTCTTTAGACATTTGATACATCTGGCAATAACAGCGATATGGGGAATCATCTGTGAACGCTCGATTCTCGAAGAAATCAAAGTAGTCGGAGGAAAGCTCTGGTGTCAGTGGTTTGATAGTAATATTCATGTTTGCACTCCTGAAGACTATATAAATAACCGACGCCAGCATAGTAAATGGTCTACTTGTATCGTGCATCAAGTATATCATAAGTTTACCGGCCTCTACAAGAGCAAAAGCCCGCGACCATTATACACACTTTCATTCCCACCGCCCATATGCCTCAGCGCCCTATCCAGCGCCATGATGGTGGCGACCGCGCCGTCGATCTTCTCCGTACTCCGCTCCTTATCAGCCTTGATGTTCCCGGCAGGGTCGGTGCGCACATGGATGTTGTCCATCATCCACCGCAGTGCCGGGTGACCGCCGTGCGCGAGCTTCCGGTCGAGCGTCAGCCGCATAAGCTCCTTCGTCGGCGAGGACATGTCCTTGAACCCCTGCCCAAAAGGCACGACCGTGAACCCGAGGCCCTCAAGGTTCTGCACCATCTGCGTCGCGCCCCAGCGATCGAAGGCAATCTCCCGGATGTTGAACCGGGTGCCGAGGTCTTCTATGAACGCCTCAATGAAGCCGTAATGGACAACGTTGCCCTCGGTGGTCAGCAGGTAGCCCTGCTGCTTCCACACATCGTAGGGGACGTGATCACGCCGCACGCGCAGGTCGAGGCAATCCTCCGGTATCCAGAAAAACGGCAGAATGGAGTAACGTTCGTCCCCCTCGTCATCATCGGGCGGGAACACCAGCACAAACGCCGTGATGTCGGTCGTGCTGGACAAGTCCAGCCCGCCGTAGCACACACGGCCTTCCAGCGCCCCAGGATCGACCGAGAACGCGCAGGCGTCCCACTTCTCCATGGGCATCCAGCGCACGGACTGCTTCACCCATTGGTTCAGGCGAAGCTGGCGGAACAGGTTTTCCTCAGCGGGGTTCTGCCGGGCGCTTTCGCAGGCAGTATGCAGCTTTTCGATGTCCACCGTAATGCCCAGGGAGGGGTTTGCCTTCTTCCACACCTTGGGGTCTGTCCAGTCGTCGGCTTCATCCGCGCCGTAGATCACCGGATAGAACGAAGGGTCCACCTTGCGCCCGTCTATGATGTCCCGCGCCTTCTGGTGCACCTCCCAGCAAATGGAGTGCTGGTCGTTGCCCGCTGTGGTGATCAGGAAGTACAGGGGCTGCTTGCGCGCGTCGCCGGAGCCGTGGGTCATGACATCGTAGAGCTTCCGGTTTGGCTGGGCGTGTAGCTCATCGAACACCACGCCGTGAACGTTCAGGCCGTGCTTGGAAAACGCCTCCGCACTCAGCACCTGATAAAACGAGCCGAGCGGCTTGTACACGAGGCGCTTCTGCGACAATATCGGCTTGATGCGGCTTTTGAGCGCCGGGCACTGTTCCACCATGTCCACGGCCACGTCAAAGACGATGCTCGCCTGCTGGCGGTCGGCGGCACAGCCGTAGATTTCGCCGCCGTGCTCATAATCGCCGCAAGTGAGAAGTAGCGCAATTGCTGCTGCTAGTTCACTTTTTCCTTGTTTTTTTGGAATCTCAACGTATGCCGTGTTAAACTGGCGGTATCCGCTGGGTTTCAGCGTGCCGAACACGTCTCGGATGATCTGCTCCTGCCAGTCGATCAACTCAAAAGGTGCGCCATACCACTCGCCCTTGGTATGGCGCAGGCAGTTGATGAAGGCGGCAGCGGCATCCGCTGCGCTTTTGTCGTATACGGAACCAGGGGCCGCGTACACGGTACGCTGATAGCGCGTTAGCTTTCGCAGGGCGGGCTGC
>JAVBQK010000116.1:0-26998 GCA_031549105.1 Eubacteriales bacterium | reverse complement strand
AGCAGCGCCGTCGCGCGGATGGCGCGCCGGATGGCGGCCAGGCGCTCCGCGTCCCCGCCGGGGTCGCCCGTCGTGGTGGGGAACGGGGCGTGCGTCTGCCAGACCTCCACCCCGCAGTCGCGCGCCAGGGCTTTCAGGTCCGTAAAGTACGCGTCGAACGCGTCATCTGCCAGGTCCCAAACGCCTCCCTTCCATGGGTAGCTCCACATGCTGAAATCGCAGGCTTCAAACCCGGCGCGGGCAATCGCGCGGAGGGCCTGCGCGTCGCCGCCCAGCCTCTGGGCGACTTCTCCCGTCGTGGTGGAAACAAACATGAACGGTGTTCCTCCTTTAGTCATTAGCCCCCGAAACTGGCCAAGGTAAGCGAGAGATTTTTTTGTCCGACAAGGAGCCGGAGCGAGGCGTAGCCGGCAGCTACGTTGAGCGGAAAGCGACGCCGCCGGGCGGAAAAAAACCCGCTCACCTTGGCTAGTTTCGGGGGCTAATGACTATTGTTTCTGCTGGCTGTCCAGCCACGCGCGCACTGCTTCGGCAGCGGGGCGCGTCATGCCCGGGGTCTCCAGTATTTCTTCAAAAGTTGCCTTGCGCAGCGCCTCCATCGACTTGAACCGCTTCAGCAGCGCTGTCCGCCGCTTGGCCCCCACGCCGGGGATTTCCTCCAGGCGGGAGCGGACGGTCTGTTTGCTGCGCAGGTTTCGGTGGTGCGTGATGGCGAAACGGTGCGCCTCGTCGCGGATGCGCTGGATCAGGTGCAGCGCGGGGGAGTGACGGTCCAGCAGGATCGACTCGGCCGCGCCCGGCAGCCATATTTCGTCCAGGCGCTCTGCAAGGCCGAACATCGGGATATTTGCACCTGATTCGTGCATCGCCCGCAGCGCAAACGCAAGCTGCTCCGGTCCGCCGTCAATGAGGATCAGGTCGGGCAGATCGGCAAATCCGCCGTCGGTTACCGAAAGCCCCTCGGCGACCCGCTTTTCCCGCTCAGCGATGCCACGCCGGAACCTTCGGCCCAGCACCTCCTCCATGGAGGCAAAGTCGTTCGCGCCAACGACGGTCTTGATCCGGTAATGGCGGTACTCCTTGTAGGCCGGTGCGCCGTCCACAAACACCACCATCGCCGCGACGGACTGCGCGCCCTGCGTGTTGCTGATGTCAAACCCCTCGATGCGGCGCGGCACGATGTCAAGACCGATGGCCTCCGCCAGCGCGGCGGCCGCGCCCTGCGTGCGCTCGAACGACTTGCGCGCGCGGGCGTTGCGCTTCTCCAGCGCGTCGCGCGCGTTTTTTTCCGCCAGCAGAATCAGCGCACGCTTTTCGCCACGCACCGGGGCGTGTAGCGTTACCTTCGCGCCGCGAACTTCGCTCAGCGCGCAGGCGATCATCTCTGCATCGTCCGGCAGCGCCTGCGCCAGGATTTCGCGCGGCAGCATCCGCCCATCCTCATAATACTGCATCAGGAAGTTGGCGATGACATCGCCCACCGGTTCATCTCCGGCGCGTTCCAGCGCAAAGCTATCGCCGCCGATCATCCGGCCGCCGCGTACATGCAGCACCTGCGCCATCGCGTCCAGGCCGTCCTGCGCCACAGCAATGATGTCCCGCTCGCCGCCGCCGGTGGATATCGCGCGCTGGCTCTCCAGCAAGCGTTCAACATTGTGGATGCGATCGCGCAGTATGCCCGCGCGCTCAAACTGCAGGTTCTGCGCGGCTTCGGCCATCTCGGCCTGTAGGCGGCGCAGCACCGGCGCGGACTTTCCCTGCAGGAAGGAAACGACTTCGCGGACGACCTCGTGGTACGTGGCATCGTCCACGCGCCCCGCGCAAGGAGCCAGGCAGTGGCCGATCTCGTGGTGGACACAGGGCCTGCGGGGGTGCTCGGGGTCCGGCGCCTTGGAGCAAGTGCGCAGCGGAAAGGTCTCCCGCAGCACCTCAAGCACCTCGCGCACCGCCTCCGCGCCAATGTACGGGCCGAAGTAGCGCGCGCCATCCTTGTCAAGGCGGCGTACCAGTTCCACGCGCGGGAAAGCCTCCCGCTCATCCAGCCGGATGTAGGGGTAGTGCTTATCATCCTTGAGGAGGATGTTGTAATAGGGCTTGTGCAGTTTGATCAGGTTGCATTCCAGGATCAGCGCTTCCAGGTTGGTGTCGCAGAGCATGATGTCAAAGTCGTCCACTTTGCTGACCATTGCGGCGACCTTGGGGGTGTGATCCCGTCCGTGGAAGTAGCTGCGCACGCGGTTTTTCAGGTTGACGGCCTTGCCGACATAGATAATCCCGCCGGCCTGCTTCATCAGGTAGCAGCCGGGGCATTCAGGCAGGAGCTTCAGTTTTTCGGCGATGTCGACGGTCATCCTCGCCTCCGTATGAAAATCCGGCGATACGGATATCGCCGGATGTGTTGATTATGCAGAGCGCCGCTTACACTTCTTCCTCGGGCTCCTCGTCGTCCAGTTCTTCTTCGTCCATATCGTCGTCATCCTCGGAGAACCGGGTCTGCACGACCTCGATCAGCGCTTCCATCAGCTCGTCCTCCACGGGGATGAACTCTTCGACTTCTTCGCCATTCTCGTCGGTGGAGGTTTCGATCTTCATGATGTACAGGCTTGTCTCATGATCGCAGTCCTCATCATGCTCATGGTTGCAGGACTCGCAATCGCAGCCTTCTTCTTCCACATCGCCCAGCACGGCAAACTCTTCGCCGTTGTAATAGAACGAGTCCAGCACCTCCAGCAATAGCGAATTGCCGTCCTCATCCGTAAATTCTACGATGTCGCGTTCTTCTTCGTTCATGGTAGTTCCCCCTGAACCTTTATATTTTGGTAGCATTCCACAAACATTATAGCAATTCGCCCCTTAAAAAGCAAGGCTCAATTGCAGCTTTCGCTGGTTTGGTGTACAATAGTAGCATCAGGTTGGTTTTTTTGTTAGCGGGCTGGTGGACCCATCGGGCTGCTCAATGACGATGCTCGAAAGCATCTGCTCCATGCCCTGCCGGAAGTCCTTCAGGTACTCGGTCCGCAGCAGCTGTTGCTCGGCCAGTTCCTCGTCCGTTAGGCCCTCTGTACGCTTTTTTCGCGCCAACTCGTTGATTCGCGCGTTTCTCTCGGCATTGTCCATGGTTTTTCTCACCCCGTTTCAAGCGATTAGTTCGCCGCGGGAGGCCCGTCTTCCTGCCGGTGAACCCAAAGGGATTTCTAGCACCCCTCCATGGCGCGATATCTGTGGATTTGCGCCGCGGAACAGAAAGGAGCAGTATGCGGCTCATCGCGCACGCGAAGATCAACTGGACGCTTGCTGTGACAGGCAGGCGGCCGGACGGCTATCACGATCTGGACATGCTGATGCAGTCGGTGTGGCTCGGCGACACGCTGGAGCTGCACCCGGCCGATTCGTTCACCCTGTCGCTGATGGGAGGGCCGCGCGTGCCTTCGGGCGGGGACAATCTGGTGCTCAAGGCGGCTGAAGTCATCCGGGATGCTGCCCAGGTGCGGCGCGGCGCGCGGATTACGCTGAAGAAGCGCATTCCCGTCGGCGCGGGGCTTGGCGGCGGCAGCGCGGACGCGGCGGCGATACTGCTGGGGCTTAACGAGCTATGGGACCTGCGGTTTTCTGGGGAGGAGCTTTCCAGCCTCGCGCTGGCGATTGGCGCCGATGTGCCGTTCTGTATGCTTGGCGGATTGGCGCGCGCGCAGGGAGTGGGCGAGATCCTGACCGAGTATCCGTCGCCCGCGCCGTTTGAACTCGTGATTGTGCAGCCGTGCGAGGGGCTTTCCACGCCTTCGGTGTTCAAGGCGTATGATGCCTTGCCGGAAAAGGCCTGGGGTCCCAGGACGGACGACGCGCTTCGTGCGCTGTGTGCCGGGGATGCGCCCGGGGTTGCCGCGTCGATGGGCAATGCGTTGATGCGCGCAGCCATTCCGATGCGGCCGGATATCGCTGTGTGTGCGCAGGCGCTGGAGCACTTCGGGGCACTTAGGGCGCAGATGACCGGCAGCGGGTCGGCGGTCGTCGGCCTGTTTGATACGCCAGACCACGCCGCGCATGCAGCGCGCGCATGCAGCCGCATCTGGCGGCGTTGTTTTCAAACCCGCACAGTAAATTGCGGCGTTTCCATTATATCCGACATAAAGTAACCGCATTTGGGGCAAACTGCGTGTATCCCGTCATTTGGAGGAGGATATGCGCTTTTTTCTGTTGCGAAACATGGCCCTTCGGCTGCGCGTGGTCGGGGCAAGCGATACAGAGGCTGATCAAAGTACGAAGCTGCGCGTGAGGGACGCGATACTGCCTGTCGCGCGCAAAACGCCGTTTTCTGTGCGTGCCATCGCGTGCACCGCCAGGGATGTCGATCCCACGGCGCGCGTGCGTGTCGGTTTGTTGCGGTTTGGTGGGTATTGCTCGCCCGCTGTCCAGGTGACGCTTGGCGCCGGTGCGGGTCATAACTGGTGGGGGATCCTGTATCCTCAGGCCAGTGGCATCGGTGAGGACCCGGTGGAATTCGATTCGTGGCTGCTGAAGCTGCTAAGGAGTTGGGGATGGATATGAAAAGACTGTTTTTGAAGAAACTGCTGCCTGTTTTGCTGTGTCTGAGCGTGATACCCGTGGCGGTTGCCAGCGCGGAGACGGTCTACTGGGGGTCGAGTGGAAGCACCGTCAGCCAGGTGCAGCAGAAGCTCAAAAACTGGGGCTACTACACTGGCACGGTGGATGGCAAGTTCGGCCAGACCACCTATGATGCGGTGGTGTTGTTCCAGCGGAACAATGGACTGACCGCCGATGGCGTCGTCGGCAAGTCGACGTTCACGGCGCTGGGCATTACGACGGCCGCAGCCACGACAACCACGCAGGCGGCCACGACGACTTCGGCAAATAACAGCAGCGATCTGGACCTGCTGGCGCACTGTGTGTTTGGCGAGGCGCGCGGAGAGCCGTATATCGGCAAGGTGGCGGTTGCCGCGGTGGTGCTCAACCGGGTACGGCATGCCTCATTCCCGTCGACCATCGCCGGTGTGATCTACCAGTCTGATGCGTTTACCTGCATAAATGATGGGCAGTTCTATCTCACACCGGATGAGGAAGCCTACCGTGCCGCCCGTGATGCGATGAACGGCTGGGACCCCACCTACGGCTGTATCTACTATTATAATCCCAAGACCGCCAAGAGCGCGTGGATATTCTCGCGCGAGGTGCGCCTGTCCATCGGCAAGCACGCATTTGCGGTATAGGGAGGCGCGAAATGGATAAGAAGACCGTTGCACGCGTTTCAATCCCGATTTTTCTGTTGGCGCTGGCAATCGCTTTTGGCCTATGGCAATGGCGTACCGCACAGGCGTCCGCGTCTGATCTGAAGGCCGTGCGGGAAAAGGCATACTACAGCGCTCTCGATGGCTTGACGAACCTGGAAACAGACCTTTCCAAGGTACTCATCGCGGAGAGCGCAGGGCAACATGCGTTGCTGCTGGGGCGCATCTCGTCGCTTGCAAGGAGCGTTTCGGAGAACCTGGCCGCGCTGCCCGCCTCATATGGCGCGGACGCCGACGGCCTGAAGTTCCTCAGCCAGACCGCTGATTATGCGCAGACGCTCTCCAGTGCCGCTGCCGAGGGACGGACACCTACGGATGAGGATCTTCGGCAGCTTCTGTTGCTCCAGGAAAAGTGCGGGGAACTGCGCGTGCACCTGGAAAACGGCGCGGGATTCACCTATGCAGAGTCAATCGATGCGGGCGAGCGCAACGGAATTGAGTATCCCTCGCTATTGTACGATGGTCCGTTTTCCGACGGCATTCGCCTTGGCAAGGCCAAAGGATTGACTGGCGGTGAGATTACCGAGGCGGAGGCGATCGCCGTTGCCGCCGCGTTCCTGGGGCAGGAGCGCGTGACCCGTGCGGAAAAAGGCGTGGATACCGGCGGTCCGGTGCCGGCTTTCGGCGTTTCGCTGGAGCTGCCCGACCTGCGGATCACCGCCGCGGTTACCAAACAGGGTGGCAAAATGCTCTGGATGACGCCGGAGTCGGCAGGTTTTGAATCGTACCTGGATGTAGAGGAGTGCACGGTGCACGCCAAAGCGTTCCTCACCTCGCGCGGGTTTGGCGAAATGGCGTCGAGCTACTACCAACAGTACAACGGCATTGCGGTGATTAGCTTTGCCGCGGTGCAGGATGGTGTGATGCTCTACCCGGACCTGGTCAAGGTGCAGGTGCGCATGGATACCGGGGCGGTCATCGGCCTGGAGGCGAACAACTACTGGATGAACCATGTGACCCGTGAGCGCCTGCATCCCAAGCTCTCTGAGGCGGAGGCACGGGCGTACCTCTCCTCACGGCTCTCCAATGCCGAGGCGAGGCTGTGCGTCATTCCTGTGGACGACGGACTGGGGTCGGGGCGCACAGAGCTGCTGTGCTGGGAGTTTGACGGCACCTACGCCGACAGTCGATACCTGGTTTACATCGACGCGGAGACGGGCGAGGAGGCCCGAGTGCTCAAGGTGGTTCTTGGCAACGGCGGGGTCTTGACGCTGTAATTGCTACGCATCTCAGCCTGATTTGTTACGAAAGCCCTTCTCAAAATGGCGGAACCGGCAGACTATCGGTCGGTTCCCGTTGTTTTGAGAGGGACTTTTTTCTTTTGCGACAATTTTCTTACGTCAAAACCCCAAAACAAAACGGAATTGTAAAATATTTCCTTGACACCTTCACACATTTGTAATATACTAACCCTACCATAGCATACCCTAAGTGAATCTCCTGGAGGTGCATACGCATGAAAAGAACCTGGAACATCTGCCTGATCTGCCTGTTGATGGTGTTGGCGACGCTGATACCCCTGGCTGTTGCGTCCGCAGATACCATAACCACAAATGGAGGCTATATCAGAGCCTATGCAAGCGACAAGGAAACGATGGTGGGGTATGTTGACGTTCCCCAGCAAAGTTCCACCGCTGTCGATGGCTGGTATCCAATCAAGCATAGCTTTCTAGGCACCGTCTACGTTAGCGTGAACGATGTGACGATTGTCGTTACGCCGACGGCGACGCCCAAGCCTGGCGATCCTACGCCGACGCCTAAGCCCGGCACTACCGCCACGCCCGCGCCGATTGGTGGCGTGACGGACTCGGAGTACCAGGGTACTGTACTTTCCTATACAGTTAAGGCAGGCGGTCTGTGGCTGTACAACGGCATCAATGGCACCGCGGTGGAGAGCGTTGCACAGGGCACCACGTTTTCCATGACCCGTGAAAAAGATGCGGATGGCAACAACCTTGATTGGTATTCGCTGTATTACAAAGGCAAGGTTTACTATGTGCCGCAGTCCATTTTGTCCGTCGATACAAACAGCGGCACGGCCAGCGAGCAGAGCGCGGCCAAGGCCAGCATCCGCTCGGTAAACCTTTCCGCGGATACCGTTCTGTACACTTCTTATAAGAACACAAACAGGACGACGCCTATTTTTGATGGCGCTACCAATAACACGCTGTCCGCAGGATCATGGGTAAACGCCAAGTATGTGGACGATTACGCATATTCCTGCACCCTCAACAGCAAGACGTATTACTTTACGTCCGGTGCGGTGGGCTCCACGTCCAGCGCTTCCGTTGCCTCCAGCACGGACACGACCCTGATGTCCATCATCAAGGTAAAGGCTGGCGCGCTGCTATACATCAACAAGAGCACGAGTTCCAACCACTATGTGCTCAGCGATGCGCAGTCCCTGTACGGCGTCAAGCTGGATTCCGACTGGTACCATGTCATGTATGGACCGGAAAACTTCTATCTGCACAAGGACGATGTGGACGGCGCACCCCAGCAGGTGGCCGACAATGAAAAGCTGAACACCTCCACCTTCTATGCGACGGTGGGCAGCACGGGCGCCTACGCGTTTTCCAGCACGTCCGTCAAGATGATCAGCGGCCTGCCGGATCCTTCTGCGGCTGTGAAGTCCTTCAGCCCTGGCGCAAGCGTGCTAGTCAGCCCGTATAACACCAGCTGGTACACCTATGTGGAAACCAATGCGAGCACCGGCAAGGAAACCACATACTATATCTACCGCAATTACTTTGCTGACATGAACCAGTCGACCACCGTCTCGGGTGTGAAGGTTTATTTGCCGGTCAATACTTCTCTGTATAACCAGATGAACACCAGCAACAAGACCAACATCACCATTGGTGGTGACTACTACACGGTGCAGACGATCAGCACCCTCTGGTATTCAATCAGCTACAATAGCCAGACCTACTATATCTACCGCTCCGGCGACCTGGACGCCAGCACCAAGAAGTACTATATCACCCTGAATGATCAGATTCTGCTGTACAAAAACGATGGCGGCGGGGAAACGATCACGCTGAATGGTGAGTACGCGGTGACGCAGGCGACGACGAATAGTTACGGGAATGACCCGCAGAATTACTATTCTATCATGGTCAGCGGCACTGAGTACCTGATCGACAAGTCGAACGTTGGCAGTGCGAAGGATAACACGGCGGTGCCGATTTCCAACACGACCACCGGCAAGACCTATACCGTCACCATCGGCCTGGAGGGTGCAGTGATGTACTCCGACTCGGCGTGCACGGTGCAGATTGCGACCCTGCAGCCCGGCGAAGTGGTCAAGGCGCAGAAGTATACCTCCTCACTCTACATTGTAGACAACGCGGGCGCGAAGATGTACCTGCCGGTGCGCTACATCGCCTCTGTAAAGGGTGGCGACGATAGCTCCAGCGGCGGTGCTGAGGATGTTAATACCGATATCAGCGGCATCACCAAGGGCCAGACGGATAGCACATTCAAGCAAACCGTGCTCTCCTACACCATTCCGCAGGGCGGCCTCTGGCTCTACTATGAAAAGAACGTCGCCGCGGGCGGCCGCATCCTTAACCAGGGCAACACGGTGAAACTGACAGGCATTGTCATCAATTCGGCGACGGGTGAGGAAGACTCGCACTGGTACACCACCTGGTACGGCGGCGAGCAGTACTATGTGAATAAGTCGGCGCTGACGGTCAAGGAGTCCGATATGGCGTCTTCCGGCTCGACATACTCGGTGAAGCTGCTCAGCACGGTCACGCTCTATAAGGAATCGAGCCTGAGGACCTCCGCGGGCTTGACGCTGGCAGCCGGCCAGACAGTGAACGTCAAGGTTGCGACGAGAAACACCGTAAATAGTGTTACCACGGTTACCGCGTATAGCTACGCGCACGCCAGTGGAACAACGTACTACTTCGCGGCAAGGACCAATGGCGCTGACAACGTGGACACCGGCAGCATCCTTTCCGCCACGCTTTCGTCCAACACCGACGCCAGCCTGATCACCAAGCTGACGCTCAAAACGGATGCGGACATCTATGTCAAGGCGGATACGAGCAGCACCAGGATCAAGATCAGTGCGTCTGAGGCCAACCCGGTAACGCTTTACGGCATCAAGTACAGCACCAACTGGTACCAAGTGGTGTACAACAATACATCTTGGTATCTGCAGAGCAACTTGATTGCCGCGACCGACATCGAACAGATCTCCGTCTCCAGCGGTGCGGCATCCACCACGTACACGGTCGTGATCACCTCGGGTGGCGCGCCACTATACACAAAGCCCGATAGCTCGACGACCTACAACAGCGCGGATAAAAAGAACTATCCGAAATATGGATATCCTTCCTCTACGAACCAGATTTCACTGCCCGGCGGTACAACGGTCGCGGCGAGCCAGTATAGCGGTTCGTGGTATACGCTGGCGTACGACGACGGTGCGGGTGGAGTAATCCTCTACTTCCAGAACACTGGCGCGGCCAACAGCAACTCCAACGCGTCTGTTAGCTCCTACCAGATCATCCTCAAGCATGATGCGGATGGTAATGAGGTCGTGATCAACCTGTACAACATGGTTAGCGAGAACGCGCCGGTGATACAGACGGCCAAGCTGCGCAGCAGTGTGAATGGCACGCCATATACGCTGCGCAAGATAGACAGTACATGGTCCTCCGTGATCGTGGACGGTCGCACTTACTACTTGAAGAACAGCAGCATTCCTTCGCAGGCGTTAAAGGAGAGCACCCCGATCGCCAGCACCAGCGTGGGCAGCACCTACAAGATTACGCTGGGCGGCAAGGCGCTGACAGGTTCGTCGGTGACGGTCTACTCCTCCAGCACGCTGAAGGGCAACGTGCTCGGCAGCCTGGCAGCCGGCACGCAGACCACCGGCACAAAGATGTATGTTGAATCTGCGGCGACCTCCAATGGCTCCGGCCTGGTTTACCAGATTACGTACAACGGCGTGAAGGGCTATATTGACGCCAGCTACGTCTCCGGCGTTGCGTCAGGTGACGAGGCGACCGAAGCCCAGCAGGCCGGGCAGGGCAGCACGACTGGCGGACTAGCGATTGGCGAGACCGCGCTGCGCACAATCAATGCGGGTACCAAGCTCTACTTTACCAAGAGTTCCTCGGCGATGACCACCACGCTGGCGGCTACAACGTCGCTGAGCATTACAAAGCTGGATGCCACCTGGTATTCAGTAGCGTATGAAAGCGGTACGTTCTACATGCTGGCAACTGCCATTGAAACCGGCGGCAACTCCGGCGGCAGCATAGCAGTTGGCGAATCGTTCACCCTGACCTTCACGGCTGCTGCGGATGTTTATCTCACAATGGACAGCAGTGGAAAAGAAGATGAGATCATCTTCGTAGGTGAAACGCATACGCTCCGCAAGGTCAATGACAGCTGGTACCAGGTATCCTACAACGGCAAGACGATGTACATCCCCGTATCGCAGGTGAAACTGCCCGCGGGAACCGGGACAACCAACCCGACGCCCTCCTTTGGCACCACCACCGACGGCGTCGGCATCATCACCGCGCAGCTGATGATATCGCCCTCCACGGGCACGGTGAACCTGCGCAAGTCTGCCAGCACGTCCGGCTCCAGCACTATCTTGGCGCGGATTCCCAAGGGCACGCTGGTGACCAACAACGGCTACACCAAGGATTCCAACAACCAGCTGTGGTACAGCGTAAGCTACAATGGTACGACTGGCTACGTCATTGGAACCTACGTGACGGCGGTTGGCACGGCAAGCACCGGCAGCACGCTAGACCCCACGCAGGATATCGGCAAAGTGCTCACGGTCAACGTCTCCAGCGTGAACATCCGCGGGGAAGCGAGCACCAAGGCGACCATCATTGGCAAGCTGGAAAAGGGCGCCACACTCGTTCCGATCGATACCCGCACGGGCGACGACGGTATGACCTGGTACAAGTTCCAGTATAACACCACGACGGTGGGCTATATCCGCGCGGACTTCCTGTCCGGTGGGTCGATCGCCAGCAACCTGGCCGGCAACGTGGCGATCAAGTCCGGCGAGACGAACCTGCGCTCCGGTGCGGGCGAGAGCTTTGGCCTGATCACCAAGCTGGCGCGTGATGTCATCGTCACCATCGTTGGCAGCGGTACGGACAGCAACAACGTGCTCTGGTATCGCGTAACGATGGATAACCTTAGCGGCTATGTCCGCAGCGACCTGCTCCGCCCGCTGACGACCGCCGAAGCCAGCAGCCTGATTTCCTCCGTGGCCAGCCAGTATACCCAGCTGAGCTACGGCGATAAGAGCGACGCGGTGAAAGCGCTGCAGCAGCAGCTGATCAACATCGGCTACCTTGCCGCGGGCAATGCGGATGGCAGCTACGGAAACCTGACGACCAACGCGGTCAAGGCGTTCCAGTCGGCGAAGGGCCTCTCTGCTACGGGTGTTGCGACGCCTGCGACGCAGGCCGCCATCTTCAACACCTCGGTGATTTCCACGGGCAGCACGCAGGCGCTGGATTGGTTCTCCACCGGTTACGCGCTGATCAACAAGAACCCGAACATCCAGATATACGATATCAACGCTGGTATCACCTGGAACGCGAAGTATATCAATGGCGCGAACCATGCGGACGTAATCCCGGCCAGCAAGGCGGATGCCACGAAGCTGCAGGCCAATAACATCACCGGTTCGTATGTCCGCCGCCCGGTCATCGTCTCCATCGCGGGCAGCAAGTTCGCGGGTTCGATGTACGCGGTAGGCCACGGAAGCACGAGCTATTGCAGCTACTTCAACGGCGTCATGTGCATCCACTTCACGGGCAGCAAAACCCACGGAACGGGCAACGTGGACGCGGATCACCAGGCCGCAATCACCGACGCGCTGAAGTACGGGAACTAACTAAAGGGATACTATGGAAAAAAGGCGTTGCCGAAAGGCAGCGCCCTTTTTCATACAGCAAGCATGCTAAACAAACAGTTCCCAGCGAATACGTCGCTGGGAACTGTTTGTTTAGATCCGGCAGTTTGGCGCATGGCTTCATTGTCCCGCACCTACCACCGCTTCTCAATGCTCAGAATGTTTCGTCCATCCGTATACTCGTATGCGACGCGGTCCATGCTCTTCTTGACCATGTAAATACCTAGCCCGCCAATTTCACGCTCCGTCGCATCCAGCGTGATGTCAGGATCGTCCTTGCCCAGTGGGTCATAGGGGATACCCTGATCCAGAAACCAGATCGTAAGGCAATGCCCATCCACCCGGCAACGCACCGTCGCATCCCCGTCGCCCGGCGCATACGCGTAGTGGGCGATGTTGACGAATATTTCTTCCACGGCGATGTTCACCTGGATAATCGTCTTGAGCGGACAGCCGCTTTCCTCTAAAATGCCCTCCACAAACGCCGTAACCTCAGCGAGGTGCGAGAGGTTTGCGGGCACGGTCATCTCATGCATAAGCTGGCACCGTCCTTACCGCGTTTGGTCATTCAATGGTCAGGATGTCCACAAATCCGGTGACTTCAAACACTTCCATAATCGTGTCGTTTACGTGCCGCAGAACCATCTTCCCCTGCGCGTTCATGCGCTTCTGCGCGGCAAGGATCACGCGCAGGCCGGCGCTGGAGAGATACTCAAGCTTCGCGAAGTCCAGCGTGAGCGAGGTCATGCCATCCAGCGACGCCTTCAGTTCGTTCTCCAGCTGCGGCGCGGTAATTGTGTCCAGACGCCCTTCCAGGGCAAGCGTCAGCTCGTTGTTAGCAAGCGTTTTGGTGATATTCATTGTCAATCCTCCTAATGTTTCCGAAACAGTTTCCCATATTATACTGTTTCGGGCGTCAATATGCAACCGCGTTTTCGCGCGATATCCATGCACCGGTTTCAGAAGAGGCATAGACTGCCAGCACCGTCCACAAGGACGCAAAACCTGCCTCGCCGTCAATCCAGAAAGAGCGCCGCGCGCGCACCGCTTGATAAAAGTCAGCGATCAACCGCCTGTGCCCGCTGCCGTAGACGGCTTTGACCGCGCTGCTGGGTGCTTTCGCGTCTACAAGGATATCCTCGGTGAGTTCGCCGCTGCGGCGGAAGAGCAACGAGCTGCCCACCAAGCGCAATTCACCCGTCTCCAGCGCGATACGTATCTCCGGCGGCGCATCGGCGATGTAGCTGTTGCTCGCGTGCAGAAGCCCGATTATGCCGCTCCCCAGCCGCATGACCGCATGTGCGTTTTCCTCCACCTCGACCGTGCCCTGCAAAAAGTCCGTGGTATAGCTGCCTTTGATGGACGTGACCGGCCCGCCAAGGTACTGCATCAGGTCGACGGTGTGGATCGCCTGATTGATCAGCAGCCCGCCACCCTCGGTCGCCCATTTGCCGCGCCAGGCGTCCTGCGCGTAGTAGGCGGCATCGCGTTTCCAGCAGACGGAAGCCCGCAAGGCCAAAGGACGGCCCAGCGTGCCTTCGTCCAACAACCGTTTGGCGGTGGCGACGCATTCATTGTAGCGGTTTTGATAGACCAAACCCAGGCGGCCGTGCGCGTGCGCAATCATTGCCTGGGCATCCGCGGCGGAGGTGGCCATCGGCTTTTCACACAGCACATACTTGCCGGCGTCCAGCGCGTGGATCGCCATCTCCGTGTGTAGGTAGTGGGGCGTGCAGATGTGTACAGATTCAATCCCCGTGCCCGCTACAGCTTCGCGCCAGTCGGTAGTCCATGCCGCGCCGCAGGCTTCGGCTGCTGTCTGTGCCCGCTCCGGCACAATGTCGCAGACCGTGGCTATCTTGATATCTTCCAGCGACGACAGCGCGCGCAGGTGCTCTGTCGCAATGGTGCCGCAGCCTATCAGCGCCACCTGAATTTGCTTGTTCATACGGCCTTCCTTTGCCATGTGAATGTGCACCCCCACAAATGGGTGGCACCATAGCTATTATAGGGACTTGACGATGCGCTGTCAATTTTTTCGGCGCATCACATGCGTGGGAATAGAAGAAATCCCACCCCTGCAAGCGCAGAGATGGGTTTCGAAAGGGATCAAAGCCCTCCGCAGGCGCATGGAGCATAGCCTCTTGCGTCTTCTTTACTCCTTTGCTACCTTGGTGAACATCCCGATGATGAACAGCAGCAGGCACGCGCCGGCAATGGAGATTAGCAGGCTGTAGAGGTTAAAGCCGCTCACCGTGCCAAGGCCCAGCAGCGACGATACAAATCCGCCGATGCCCGCTCCAATGACGCCGACAACGATGTTGCCGATTGCCCCCATGCGGGAATTGCGCTTCATCAGGATGCTCGCAAGCCAACCCGCCAGCGCGCCAAAGATTATCCAAGTAAGTAAACCCATTGTCATCTTCCTTTCATCATTTCTGATGCTGTATTATGCGCAATGGGCGGAAAAGTATCCGCAGTCAATTGAGAGCATGCGCCCAGCGCGCCGCCATATCGATCCAGCAGGCGCATTCCGGCCGCATGTTTGCCATATTGTGGGGCCCGTACACCTGATCGTTTGAAAGCGAGAGACCATGCGAACCGCGCGGGAAAATGTGCAGCTCGGTGTTCACGCCCGCTTCGCGCAGCGCGCAGGCAAGCAGCAGGCTGTTTTCGACCGGCACCGCCGGGTCTTCAAACGTGTGCCAGATAAACGCAGGCGGTGTCTTGGCGGTGACAAGTTTTTCCAGCGAAACGGTGTCCAGCAGCTCGTCGTGCCACTCACCCAGCAGGCACAAAAACGATCCGGCATGGCGGTGCGGCCCACTGGTGATAACCGGATAGGCGAGGATCATGCCGTTTGGCTGGATCGCCTCGCGCGAAACATCCAGCGCCGGGGCCAGCAGATCTCCATGCCACAGCACGCCAAGGCTTGCCGCCAGATGGCCGCCGGCCGAAAACCCCATCACAATGATGTGGTCCGGGTCAGTATGCCACGCGTCCGCGTTTTCACGCACGATGGCCACCGCGCGGGCCAGCTCCAGCTGCGCCACGGGAAAGCGCGAAGGAGCAACATGATAATGCAGCACGAATGCGTTCAGGCCCAGCGCCATCAAGCGCAGCGCGATCGGCTCCGCCTCGCGTGCGGAAACGTTCTGATACCCACCGCCGGGGCAAACGACCACCGCGGGGCGGCGGCGACCTGGGTAAATCTCGGGCGGGGCATCCGGCACATAGGAGACGAGGCGGGCGGGTGAGGGCTGGCCGGGGACGATGATGGGCATTTCAGCGTAGCGCATGGAGATACCTTCCTTTGTTGTTTATTCTTGTAAAAGCAGCTTTGGGATTCGAACGGTGACCCGTGTGAAGGCACCCTCTTCACTCTCCAGGGTGAGCCCATAGGGCGCGCCGTATGCGCATGTGAGGCGGCGCTGTATGTTGACCAGCGAAATGCCGTGCAGCTCCAGGAACCTGTATTCGCGCTCCCACTGAGAGAGCCGCAGGCGCAGCGCGTCCACCATCGCGGGGCTGATGCCGGCACCGTTGTCCCAGACCGTCAGCGCAATCGCATCCGTCTCCAGCACGCCGTGAATCTCCAGCAGGCACGGCGGCATGCTGACCTCCAGGCCATGCACCAGCGCGTTTTCCACCAGCGGCTGCAGAATCATCTTGGGCATTGCATAGTCGGCCAGCTGGTCATCCACGTCAAATGTCACGGAAAATCTGTCGGCGAAGCGAATGTTCATGATGTGGATATAGCGCTGGATGATCGACATTTCTTCGAAGATGGGTACCCTTTCGTTGGTGCTGTGGGCATAGCGCAGCAGCGCCGCCACCCCCTGGGATATTTCAGATGCCTTGTCCGCATCGCCCTGGTCGCACAGGCATTTGATACCGATCAGCGAGTTATAGAGAAAGTGCGCGTCAATCTGCTTGTGCAGCAGCACCATCTCAATCTGCTGCTGAGACAGCTTCGCCTCGTAGAGCGTCTGTTGCGCCGATATCTCCCGTCGGCTCGCTTCCTCGGCGCGGTCCATCATGCGGTTGACGCTGCGCACCAGCTCGTCCATGTGCGCAAGCCCCAGATAGGGCAGACGCCCGCTGAGGTTTTCCTCGCCCAGCCGCTCCATCCCCGCCAGTACCTTGCCATACGGGCGCACCAGCCACCAGTTCATCAGCTGCCAGCCGATCAGCAGCACCATCAGCGACACAAGGCCCGACCCCAGCAGCGACATCGCAAAGGCTGTCTGCTGTGGAAAAATCTGCTCTTTGGGCACCAGGATGGTCATGTAAAGCAGGCCCGGAAGCGCCGTCTCGTTGCGGATGTAGTACTTGCCCGCGTCCATCGGGATGTCCGCATACGCGAGGTTTTCCAGCTCCACTTGGTTGCTGAGCAGCACAGTCTGGCGGTTATGCAGCAAAATAGTGCCCGCGTTGAGCTGGTCAAACGCATTCAGCGCGGCATGGAACTGTTCCAGATGCGACAGCACGGCAACAAGACCAACGCGCTGCAGCTGGTTGTGGCTGTCCAGCCAGATCAACGGGGTAATGGAGCACAGGTGCAGCCCGTCCGACAGCGACAGCAGGGTGCTGGTGGTTCCCTTCAGGCCTGGGAAAGCGCTGCGCACCGTGCGGCAGTCCGACTGCGCCAGGATACCGACATACTGGTACCAGGCCCGCGTGTTGTCGTAGATGATCGCGTGGTTGATGCCTGTGTTGGCAATGGCCATCTGCACGATGGGGCGTGCGGTGTTGTACGCTTTGCCGTAGCGTTCCTCCACATTGTCCGTGGCGGCGTAGTCCTTGATGTCCACGTGATCGGCAATCTGTTCCACTGCGCTCACCTGCAGCGTGAACGCGGTCTGGATATCGTCGACCAGCTGGGTGATCACATAGTCCATGTTGGTCTCGTATATTTCGCGCACCCTGCTGACGAAATAGCGCTGCACCAACAGCTGCCAGCTGAGCAGGATGATCACCAGCAGCACGGCGGCCCAGACTGTTTTGCGGTATATGCTCTGCGAGAGGGGCGGCTTCATGGCGCCCTCCGGTACTGGGTGGGCGTGCACCCGTTCGCCTCGCGGAACACGCGGCAAAAGTAAAAGTAATCGTCATAGCCGGACAGCGCCGCGATTTCCTTGATGGATTTCTCCGTGGTGCGCAGCAGCGCCTCCGCGTGTTCCATGCGCAGCTTTGCCAGATGAGTGGAAAAGGTGGTGTCCAGGTACTTGGAAAAAAGTCGGCAGATGTACTGCGGGTTGATAGAGAACTGCTGCGCGATCTGGTTGAGTGTCTGCTTTTCGGCGAAATGGGCGCGCAGGTATTCGAGAATCTGGTTCAGTTCCGGCGATGCCGTCGCGGGGCGGCGGCCTTTTGCGTGTTTGGCGCTGAGCTTCTTGCGCAGGCGGGTGAAGAGCTCCGAGTACTGCGCCTCATCCACTGGCTTAATCAGGTAGTCGAACCCTTCCAGGATAATCATCTGCCGCACATACTCGAACCGGTCATACGCGCTGATGACGACAAACTCCGCCGTGCATCCGCGCGCCTTCAGCGTAGCAATCAGCTCCAGCCCGGTCATCCGCGCCATCTTCATATCGGTGAAGACAACGTCGGGCGAGAGGCGGGAAATGTCCTCCGCCGCCTGCGCGGGATCGGTCTGCGTGCCCACCACGGCAAAGTTGTTCTCGGCCCAGGCTACGGAGCGCAGCATATCGCGGAGGATCAGTGGCTCATCATCGACAAGGTAGACGTCGTACATGGAAGCATTCCTCCCGCAGAAGATTGTCTTTAGGAAGTATCGCACAAAACGCGGGTAATTTTGACAACATATTCCATATCCTGTGCAATATTTTCTATAGGGCCAAAGGGCATCCCCAGCTATAATGATAACTGCAGAGACTGAAAAACGCAATCATTTCCCGAATGGAGTGAGGGTATGGACGCACCCGCATCGCTAAGCAAAAGCAAACCCCGCAACAGGAAACCCATCTGGCGGTATTGGCAGCTTTATCTGATGCTCCTGCTGCCGCTTCTCTATCTGGCTATCTTCGCCTACTACCCGATGTCGGGCGTGCAGCTCGCGTTCAAGAAGTACTCCGCCAAACTTGGCATCTGGGGCAGCCAATGGGTTGGCATGAAGAACTTCACCAAGTTTGTCACTTCCTACCAGTTCTGGCCGATCCTGCGCAACACGCTGATCCTCTCGTTCTATTCCATCATCGCGGCTCTCCCCACGCCAATTTTGCTGGCGCTCTCGCTAAACGCCGTGCGCGGCAAGGGCCTAAAGAAAACCGTACAGCTCGCCACCTACATGCCCAACTTCATCTCCACCGTCGTCATGGTCGGTATTCTCAAGCAGATTCTGCATCCACGCCTGGGGCTAATTGCCACAATGGGCACGCTGCTGGGCTTCCCCATCAGTGACCTGTTCGCCTCTTCCTCCGCGTTCCCGCACCTGTATGTGTGGAGCAATGTCTGGCAGAAGACCGGCTGGTCGTCGATCATCTACCTGGCGGCACTGGCCAGCGTCGACCCCGAGCAGCACGAGGCCGCCATCGTCGACGGCGCATCCCGCTTCCAGCGGGTGCTGCACATCGACCTGCCGGTCATCATCCCCACCGCGACCATCATGCTGATTCTCAGCATGGGGCAGGTGATGAGCATCGGCTTTGAGCGCGTCTTCCTGATGCAGACGGACCTGAACCTGGCGACGAGCGAAATCATCTCGACCTATGTATACAAAGTAGGCCTCACCGGCGTACCGGACTACGCCTACTCTACCGCCATCAACCTGTTCAACTCGGTGATCAACCTGTTGCTAATTGTGACGATGAACGCCGCAGCCAAGAAGATGGGCGATTCCAGCTTGTTTTAGCAGGAAAGGAGGAATGACAAGTGAACACCACCACTGCCAAGCGCTCCGCCAAAATAAGCGAGCTGCTGCCGGGAGATCACGGCCGAATCACCAAGAACGACCGTATCTTCTATCTGATCAATGGATCGCTGCTGATCGTCTTCTTCCTGCTGGTGCTGCTGCCCATCCTGACGCTGTTTGCCAACGCCTTCTCCAGCAGCGACGCCGTCGCCGGGGGCAAGGTCACCTTCTGGCCGCTCACCAAGTCCGATAGCGGCTACGGCCTGGGTGTCAGCATCGAGGGCTTCAAGGCCGTGTTCAAGAACAACAAGGTGCTCACCGGGTACATGAACACCATCATCTACACCGTCAGCGGGACCACGCTGAACATGCTGCTGACGATCCTGGCAGCCTACCCGCTCAGCCGCTCCGATATGCCCGGTCGCAACAAGATCATGATGCTCTTCGCGTTCACGATGATTTTCAGCGGCGGCATGATCCCCAACTACATCCTGATGAAGGACCTGCACCTGCTCAATACCCGCTGGGCGATGATCCTGCCGATGGCCATCAACGTGTACAACATGGTCATCTGCCGCACGTTCTTCCAGAGCACCATCCCCAAGGAGCTGCTGGAGGCGGCGCAGCTGGACGGCTGCTCGGACGCGCGGTTCCTGGTGTCGATCGTGCTGCCGCTATCCAAGGCCATCGTCGTGGTCATCGGCCTGTACTACGGCGTCTTCCACTGGAACGCGTTCTTCAACGCCTTCCTCTACCTTACCGATTCAAAGCTCTACCCGCTGCAAATTGTGCTAAAAGAAATCCTGATCTCCAGCGTCGTCGCGCCCGAGATGCTGGAGGGCGCGAACACCGGCACCGTGGACTTTAACATGATCCATGTGTTACGCTACGCGCTGATCATCGTGGCCTGCCTTCCCATCTGGATGGTGTACCCGTTCCTGCAAAAGTACTTCGTGCAAGGCGTCATGATCGGGTCGATCAAGGGTTGACCCGTCATCATAGGCAATCACCCCCGCGTACGTGAAAGGAGGATCCCCATGAAACATCCCCGTAAACACGCGCTGTCCATCCTGCTCGCCTTGATCCTGTCGCTGACCGCGTTGCCCGCGTTCGCCGCGGACATCCAGACCTCGCCCGCCGGAGAGCTGCCCATTGTGCCGGCTGGCACGGACATTACGCTGACGGTCGGCGTGGTACAGACGCCGTTCATCGCGGATTTTGAGACCAACTATTTCGTACAGTGGCTGGAGGAGCGCACCGGTGTCAAGCTGGACTTCATCCAGTTCCCGTCGGATAACGCGGCGGAGAAGGTGCTGCTGGCACTGTCCACCAACGACAGCGCGAACCTGCCGGATATGTTCCTGTCCATCGGCATGACGGCGAACAACACCATCTTTGGCCCGGCGTACGCCCCGCAGTGGTATGACCAGGACATGATCATCCCGCTCAATGACCTGATCGACCAGTATGGTGTGAACATCAACATAGCGCTGGAAAAGGCGCTGGAGTACGGCTACAACATCCGCCCGTGGATGACGTCCGCTGATGGCAACATCTACTCGCTGCCGGCATTCAGCGCGTCGCTGACCAACTCCTACCCCAACAAGCTGTGGATCAACCAGGGCTGGCTGGACGCGCTCGGCCTTGAGATGCCCACCACCACCGACGAGTTCCGCGACGTGCTCCGCGCGTTCAAGGAGAAGGACCCCAACGGCAACAGCCAGGCCGACGAGATTCCGCTGGCCGGTGCGAAGAACGCTTTCGGCCCCGGCACCATCGGCTATGACACGCTGATCAACGCCTTCATCTACAACGATTCTGGCAACTCCCGCATGTACGTGGAAGACGGCGTCGTCAAGTTTGCGCCCACCACGGCCGAATGGCGCGAGGCGATGAAGTACCTGCATGACCTGTGCAAGGAAGGCCTCTTCTATGCCGGCAGCTTCACGCAGGACGGCACCGCGCTGCAGCAGATCGGCACCAACGAGAACGACATCCTCGGCGCTTATGAAGGCCTGGGCTTTGAGGCAGTCGTCGCGGCGAACAACCTGGAAGTACTCGCCCGCTACAACAGCATGCCCGCGCTGACCGGCCCCGAGGGCAACCACTATGTCACCTGGGCCGCGCCGAGCATCCGTCCGGCCGGTATCATCACCACCAAGTGCAAGTATCCGGAGATCGCCTTCCGCGTGCTGGATGAGATGATGAGCTACGATGGCTCGCTGATCACCCGCTACGGCGAGAAGGGCATCAACTGGGACGACGCGGACGAGGGCAGCATCAGCTACTACGGCACGCCCGCCATCCTGAAAATTCTGGAGAACACCTGGGCGCAGGCCGGCCAGAACATGAACTTCCTGCAGCAGAGCCCGTTCATCCTCGATCCCGCGATCGCCACCGGCGTGCAATGGGGCGGCAACGTGATGGAGGGCGGCTACATCAAGGCCATCGGCGTGATGAAGCTGGACGAGACCGGCGTTATTCCGGACGAGTTCATCGCCAACCTGGTCTACACCCCCGATGAGATGGAAGCCATCCAAATGCCGCGCAACGACATTGACACCTACATCCTGCGCACCATCGCCAACTTCGTCGCAGGCGACTGGGACCCGTACAACGACAAGCAGTGGGACTCCTACGTAGCCGAGTACGAGCGCATGGGCCTGAGCACCTACCTGGATACGGTGCAGGCGGTGTACACGCGCATGTACGGGGCGAAGTAAGACGAGAGAAGAGAGACGGGGGAACGCCAGGGGGACTTTGTCCCCCTGGACCCCCTACCAAAGGGCCTTGCCCTTTGGAAACCCAACATTTCGCCTCACGGCGGGAGGGGATGTCTTCTCATGTAGAATCCTACCCGCCCGCAGGCGAAATGTCGGAGGTCCAGGAGGCATGCCTCCTGGCAGGGGGTCTGGGGGACGGAGTCCCCCAGCGTTCCCCCCTTTTTAACGCAAAGGAGGCTCCGCTATGAAGGCCATCCGGTTGATGTTTGATTCGCTGAAGAAAGACTGGCTGCCGCCGTATGGTGGGGATATTGTCGCGCCGAACTTCAGCAGGCTTGCTGAGCACACGGTGCGGTTTGAGAATTTTTACGTTGGCAGCATGCCCTGCATGCCCGCGCGGCGCGAGCTGCATACGGGACGCTACGGGTTTTTCCATGAGGGATGGTCGCCGCTGGAGCCGTACGACGACTCGATGCCGCAGATTCTGCGCGAGAAGGGTGTGCATACGCACCTTGTGTCCGACCATCATCATTACTGGCGCGATGGTGGGGCCAATTACCATACGCGCTACTCAACGTATGAGCACGTTCGGGGGCAGGAGGGCGACCCCTGGAAGGCCGATCTGCTTACCCCATTTGTCAATACGTCGATGGCTGAAACGCTGCCATCCTTCTTTGCTGCGATGATGCGGCAGGATACCGTCAATCGCAGCTATATGCAGGACGAGGCGTCGCATTGCCAGACGCTCTGTTTTGATGCGGGGCTTTCGTTCCTGGAGAAGAACCGTGGGGCCGACAACTGGTTCCTACAGCTGGAGTGCTTTGACCCGCACGAGCCATTCTTTACCTACGAGCAGTACCGGGAGCTGTACCCGACTGGGTATCAGGGCCGTCACATTGACTGGCCAATGCCCGGCACCGCCGATCAGGATGAAGACTACATCGCTTACGTACAGAGCCAGTACAAGGCGCTCGTTTCGATGATTGATCACAACCTTGGCCGATTGCTCGACGCAATGGATGAGCAGAACCTATGGGAGGATACGCTGCTCATCGTCAATACTGACCACGGGCTGCTGCTGGGCGAGCATGACTGGTGGAGCAAGGGCGCGATGCCGCTTTACAATGAAGTCGCGAACATTCCATTCTTTGTGTGGGACCCGCGCGCTGGGGTGATGGGGGAGAGCCGCGGCGCGCTCGTGCAGAACATCGATGTGGCCGCGACGTTGCTGGAGTACTTCGGCGCGCCGCTGCCCGCCGATATGGAGGGCCGCCCCCTCCGGCCGGTGATTGAGAGTGATACACCCATCCACGACACGGCGCTCTACGGATACTTTGGCGGCGCGGCGAACATCACGGATGGGCGCTACACCTACATGCGCGGCCCGGTTTCGCCGCGCAATGCACCGCTTAACGAGTACACGCTGATGCCCGCCCGCATGGGCTCCCGTGCCGATGTAAAGGAACTGCAGGGCATCACGCTCGCGCCGCCGTTCGCGTTCACCAAAGGCTGCCAGACGCTCAAGCTGGACATGACCGCGCACGACTCGCCGTTCGGCAATGCGTACCGGTTTGGCTCCAGGCTGTACGACCTACAGGCGGATCCGGGCCAGACGCAGCCCATCGACGATATCGATACCGAGCACCGCCTCGTTACCCGGATGATTGAGCGCATGGAGGAAAACGACGCGCCGAGGGAACAGTACGAGCGCCTGGGCCTCTGGCCCGGGATGACGTGCGAGGACCTGATGGCGCAGCGCGCCGCGTTTGACGGCAGCTTTGCGCCGCCGTATTTGCCGGAGCTTGCGTGGGACAGGGCGGCCATCAGCCAGATGCAGACGCTGCGCGCGTTCCTGCACGGCAAGGATATTTCGGTGCCGTTTACCGCCTTTGCGAAGGCGAGTGGCCTTGCGCGTGTGACGCCGCAGGATGTGTACAGGTTCGTCGCCGGGATGCTGCCCAAGGAACACGCTGGCATGGCGATGATGATGCTAAGGCTCAGCGAGAGACTGGACTGACTGGACTGAACAGTAGGGATTTCTGGCGAAATCCCTTTATGGCGCGATATCTTTGAATTCGTGCCACTGATAAAAGGGGGACAGCGAATGATTACCAAGGAGAGCCTGAAACTAAAGCCGTTTTACCTCAGCGATGCGGATATCGACTGGGTTTACCAAACAATTGCCGGGATGACCGATGAGGAGAAGGTCGGGCAGCTCTTCTGCCTCGTCAACTTCGACAGTTCCGAGGCGATGCTAGACGGGATGTTCTCCATCATGAAGCCCGGCGGCACGATGTTCCGCCCCTTCCCAATGGCGGAGGCAGTGGACCTTGCAAACCGCCTGCAGGCGCGCAGCAAGATTCCCATGCTGATCGCTGCGAACCTGGAAAAGGGCGGCAACGGCGCGGCGATGGAGGGCACCGGCATCGGTGCGGAGATGCAGGTCGCGGCAACGGATGACGTCATCTTTGCGGAGCGGCTGGGCGATGTGTCTGGCAAGGAAGGCATGGCGGTGGGCGTCAACTGGGCGTTCGCGCCCATCATCGACATCGACTACAACTTCCGCAACCCCATCACCAACATCCGTACCTTTGGCTCCGATCCGAAGCGCATCAAGGAAATGGGTGAGGCGTATGTGCGCGCGGCGCAGAAGCACGGGCAGGCGGTGTCCATCAAGCACTTCCCGGGCGACGGCTGCGACGAGCGCGACCAGCATCTGGTCACTTCCATCAACGACCTGTCGTGCGAGGACTGGGACGCCACCTACGGCGCGGCATACCAGGCATGCATAGACGCGGGCGCGAAGACCGTCATGGTCGGCCACATCATGCAGCCCGCATATTCCAAGAAGCTGCGCCCCGATATCGCCGATGGCGACATCATGCCCGCGACACTTGCGCCGGAGCTGATGGGCGACCTGCTGCGCGGAAAGCTCGGCTTCAATGGCCTGATCGTCACCGACGCGACGACGATGGCTGGCTTCACCATCCCGATGCCGCGCTACCAGGCGGTACCGTTCAGCATTGCGGCGGGGGCGGATATGTTCCTGTTCACCAAGAACATCATGGAAGACTACCAGGCGATGAAAGCTGGCGTGGAAAACGGCGTCATTACGCCCGAGCGGCTGGAGGAGGCGCTGGTGCGCATCCTGTCGCTGAAGGCTTCGCTGGGTCTGCACCATGGGATAGAAGCGCTGACTGTCGAGGCCGCTGCGCAGGTGGTTGGCTGCGCAGAGCACAAGGCCTGGGCCGATGAGAGCGCGGACCGCGCGATCACGCTGGTGAAAGAAGAGGCGGGCGTGCTGCCGCTCAGCGCGGAGAAGACGCCGCGCGTGCTGCTCTACCCGATCGAGGCCAGCGACGAGATGGCGTTCTTCCGTGGTCCCAGCATGACCGCCCTTTTCAAGGAACTACTGGAGAAGGAAGGCTTTGCGGTTACCGTGTTTGAGGCGGCTTCGGCTGGCTTTGAGGGCATGATGCAGCCGATCGCCGCGACGGTGGACCATTACGACCTGATCCTCTACCTATCCAATCTGGCCACCAAGAGCAACCAGACCGCCGTGCGCATCGAGTGGGCGCAGCCGATGGGGATGAACGTGCCGCAGCTGATCCAGCAGATCCCGACGATCTTCATTTCCGTGGCGAACCCATATCACCTGCTGGATGTGCCGCGCGTCAAGACGTTCATCAACTGCTACGATGCGAACGGCACCATCATGAAGTGGCTGGTGGAGAAGCTCATGGGCCGCAGCGCCTTCACGGGCAAAAGCCCGGTGGACGCGTTCTGCGGCAAATGGGACACGCGCCTGTGACGGCGAAAAAGGAGCGACTGCATGAAAACATACGATGATAAGCTAATTCAGGCGTTGCAGGAGGAGAAGGCCTATCTGGATGTGGGCGGTGTGCAGGTGCGCGTCAAGGCGATGCCGGACGAACCCCGCGCCGGGCAGCTGGAGCCGCGCGAGCTGGCGATGATGCAGCAGATGCGCGCTGCGGGCACGGCGGGCTTTTCCGGGCCGATGACGCTCGAAGCCATGCGCCAGATGATGGGCTTTCCCAACCGGAACCTGAACACCATTGAGATCTACACCCGCTACGAGGAGCATGATTTTGACGGCGTGCCGGTCAAACTGTGGGTGTACTATCCCCGCAAACCCGAAGGCAAGACGGGCCGCCCGTGCGTGATTTTCTTCCACGGCGGCGGTTGGGTGGGCGGCACCACCTTCACGGTGGAAAACCCGTGCAAGCTGCTTGTGGAGCTGGCGGACTGCGTGGTGGTCAATGTGGACTATCCGCTCGCGCCCGAGCATCCCTATCCGGCCGGGCTGAACGGTTGCTACGAGACCGTCCGGCACGTATACGAGCACGCGGATGATTATGGAATCGACAAAGACAAGATCGCCGTCGCGGGGGACAGCGCGGGTGGAAACTATGCGGCGGTCTGCGCGCTGCGCGACCGGGACGAGGGCGCGGGCCGGATCAAGCTGCAAATGCTGATCTACCCGGCGGTCACCCTGGCCGCCCAGACCCCGGGCTACCAGTGGTCGCCCGACGCATACGAGATGGCCGACGAGCTTCGCCCGATGCTGCTGCCCGCGCTGATGGCGATGGCCGGCACCGGCAGCCCCGACAACCCGATGCTGCAAATGTACCTGCCCGACCCAGCGCTGGCGAGCCACCCACACGTCAGCCCGCTGATGGCGGAGCGCTTCAACGGCCTCTGCAAGGCGCTGATCGTCACCCCCGAGTTTGACGGCCTCCGACTACAGGGCGAATGCTACGCCAAAGCGCTACAGAACGCCGGTGTCCCCGTGACACTGATCCGCTACAAGGGCCAGATGCACGCGTTCCTCGACAAGCTGGGCATCTTGCCGCAGGCGGAGGATCTGGTGCGCGAGATGGCCGTGATGGCGATGGAGATGTAGGGGAGAAGAGAGACGCGGGGGGGGGCGGTGGGCGGGGGCGCAGCCCCAGAGGCGGGGGGGGAGGGAGACAAACACAACAAAACAAGCGGGGGGGGTGTTGGTGTTGTTGATGGTTGTTTTGGGTGGGTTGTGGTAGGGGGGTGGGGGGGGGGGGGGGGGGGGGGGGGGGGGGGGGGGGGGGCGGGGGCCGGGCGGGGGCCGGGGAGACGAACAGCCAAACAGGCGCGACGCCCAGCGCACGCGGGAGAGGGGAGAGAAGGAGCG
>JAVBQK010000036.1:0-9778 GCA_031549105.1 Eubacteriales bacterium | reverse complement strand
TTGCAGAAAACCCTGTTCCTCGTCCGGCGCGTGGTAGATGGTTTTGAGATCATTGGCGAAGGCTTTCTTGTCCTTGTCAGCCACGTACTTGAGGGTGTTGCGCACCACATGCACGATGCACCGCTGGTACTCGGTCCTGGGATATGCCGCCGCAATGGCTTCGCGAATCCCGGAAAGGCCGTCCGCGCAAAGCACGAAAATGTCTTGTAAACCGCGATTCCTCAGCTCATTGAGCACGCTGAGCCAGTATTTCGCGCTCTCCGTTTCGCCAACCGTAATGCTCACCACTTCTTTGTGCCCTTCTTCGTTGATCCCCAGAATCACATACGCCGCCTGCTTGCGGATGACGTTGTTCTCCCGCACGTTGAACACGATCGCGTCGATGTAGACGATGGGATACACTGCGGACAGCGGCCGCTTCTGCCACGCTTCGATCTCCGGCAGCAGTTGGTTGGTGATTGCACTCACCATCCCTTCACTTGCGTCAAATCCGTAGATGTCCCGCACCTGATCCGAGATTTGACGCGTGCTCATTCCTCGCGCGTACATCGCGATGATCTTCCCTTCCATCTCGGAGATGTCCCGCTCAGATTTGGGCACGACCCTCGGCTCAAAGTCGCTGTTGCGGTCCCGCGGCACCGAGATCGGTATCTCCCCAACGCTGCTCCTGAGCGTCTTGGGCTTGTACCCGTTCCGACTGTCGCTGTACGTTGGGTCCGCTTCCTCACGCTCTTTGATTTGCCTATCCAGTTCCTGGTTTAGCATCGTTTGAATCGTTCCGCCCAGCAGGTCTTTCAGCGCTTCTTGCAGGTCCGCTGCTGTTTGGACGTTGTACCCTTCGATGATCCTCTTCATGATCTCCAGTTTCTCTTCCGGGATGTTGTGCTTGCTTTTCCGTGGCATATTATTATTCTCCTGTGTGGTTTTTATCTCTTACATAGAAGGATGCCCTTTACAGAATTTTCTAAACAGGCTCCACGCACAACATAGGAAGCTCCAATGCAGATTTACGCCACTACATAGCGGGATTGCGACGCCGGAGCCGATGCTTCTTCCGCAGTGTTGAAACCATGAGGGCTGTACTGTATGTTTTCGTTCATGCCTACAACAGGTTCGGTGATGCTAAACTGCGTTACATGCAAAAACATCCCGATGCTCAGCGCGTTTACCATCTTACTCATCTCGCCTATATTTGACACGGACGTTTGGACACTCCCGGTCCAGCTGCGAATCTTGACGCTTCTTCCGCGAACGTGTATAATCTTATGTTAAGAATCTCCGTGAAGGGAGCTCATTCCATGCCGCGACCGTGTCCCTGGTCCTGGACCCTGAAAACGCAGGACACTTACCGCTGCGCGGTTTGGGTGCGCATTCCTGTCGCATAAAACCTGTTGATGCAAGAGCCTTTCCAGCACGGTTCGGAAGGGCTCTTGTATTTCGCATTTGCCAGAGAGGAGACGCCATGCTACGTCTCGTGCCCCGGATTGCCGAAGAAACGCCTGACGCGCTGCTGCGCGCCGGGCTGCCGCCGCAACTCGCGCGGGTTTTGTGGGCGCGTGGCGTGCGCACGGCGGAGGAAGCCGACGCATTTCTTAGCCCCAGCCTGTCGATGCTGCACGATCCCTTTTTGCTGCGCGGCATGGATGTGGCGGTGGCCCGCGTACACCGTGCGGTGGAGACGGGGGAGCGCATTGTCGTCTACGGCGATTATGATGTGGATGGTGTGTGCGCCGCCGCGTTGCTGGTGGAGGCACTGCGCGCGCATGGTGCGGACGCGGATTGGTACATCCCCTCGCGCCACCGGGAAGGCTATGGGCTCAACGCCGACGCGGTGCGCTTGCTTGCGAAGGACACGGGGCTTCTGATCACGGTGGATTGCGGCATCACATCCGTCGTGGAAGCGGAGCTGGCCAAATCACTGGGCCTTGACCTGATCATCACCGATCACCATGAGCCGCCTGAGACGCTGCCGGACGCGCTGGCGATTGTCAACCCGCTGCTGGGCGTGTACCCGTTCCGCCGCCTCTGTGGCGCGGGTGTGGCGTTCAAGCTGGCGCAGGCACTGTTCGGCGCTGCGGCTGTGGAGCCACTGCTGGAGCTGGTCGCGCTGGCGACGGTGGCAGACCTGGTTCCGCTGCTGCGCGAAAACCGCGTTCTGGTGCATTTTGGCCTTGCGCAGATGCAGACGACGCGCCGCGAAGGGCTGCGCGCGCTGCTTGCAGCGTGCGGCCTATCAGGCAAGCGGATCACTGCCGGGCACCTAGGGTTCCAGCTGGGGCCGCGCATCAACGCCGGCGGCCGGTTGTACGAAGCGTCGCGCAGCGTGGAGCTGCTGCTTACTGCGGATACGGCGCAGGCGGAGCGCATCGCCCGAGCGTTGCACGAGGAAAACGCCGAACGCCAGCGCATGGAAGCCGATATCCTTAGGCAGGCGGATGACTGGGTTTCGCACAATGTCGACTTTCTCACCGAACGGGTGCTGATTATTGTGGGGCAGGGCTGGAACAGTGGCGTGGTAGGACTTGTTGCGTCGCGCCTGGTGGAGCGGTACGGCTGGCCCACCGTGGTGCTTTCGGAGACGGATGGCGTCTGCACCGGGTCCGCGCGCTCCATTCCCGGGGTGAACCTGCACACTGCGCTGACCCGCTGTGCGGACCTGTTTTTGAGGTTCGGCGGGCATGCGCAGGCAGCCGGCATGACGCTAACCGTGGATAACGTGCCTGCGCTGCGGGTGCGGCTTGGTGAAGCCGTCTGCACGCTGGCGGAACCGGACGCGTACGTGCCATCCGCTTCATATGACCTGGATATTGACCTTGCCGAGGTGACGATTCCGCTGATTGAGCAGTTGGAACGGTTGGCGCCGACCGGTTTTGGGAATCCTTCCCCTGTGTTCCACCTGAGCGGCGCGCACGTGCTCGAAGCGCGCGGCGTAGGCTTGGAGGGCAAACACCTTAGGCTTAGGCTTGCGCAGGCGGGCGCGGCGATGGACGGCATTGCGTTCGGCCAGGGTGGGCTGCGCGCGGGGCTAGCGGAGACGATCGACGCGCTGTTCTCGCCCACGATCAACGAGTTCCAAGGCAGGCGCAGCGCGCAGTGCGAGATCGCAAGGATTCTGCCGCATGCTCCGGCGGAGGCATTTCGCGAGGTATGTATAGCCCGCACGGATGACTTTGACTGCTACCTGCTGGATGTAGGCCCAACGAACCCTGCGCCACCCGACCCGCAGGTGCTTGGCGCGCTCGTGTCGCAGGCGCTGACGGCTTCCTGCCAGGGCACGCTGCTGACCGTGCGGACCTTATCGGGCGCGCTGTGGTGGCTTGACTGGCTTGAGCGGCAGGGGCTTTCCGAGCGGCTGGACTACTGCTTCGGGAAGCCGCAGGATGCGCGCCGCTTCAACGCGCTATGCGCGATGCCGGACGATGGCGCGGCGGACGGCTACGCGCAGGTGCTTGCGCTGGACGATGCGCATGTGCCCGAAGCACTCGCCGCCTGGATGCCCACCGACGACGGCCTGCGCGGTCTATACCGTGCGCTCAGGGCTGGGCAAGGCCGTTTCTTCTCAGAGAACGCGCTGGCGCAGGCCGCTGGCATGCGCATTGCCGCGACGCGGCTGGGCCTTCAAACATTCGCGGAGCTGGGGTTGATCGCTTACCGCCCTGTCCCGTTTGAGGTGGCAATGCTCCTGCCCAGCAAGTGTGACCTGAAAGACAGCCTGATTCTCACCCACGCGCGCGAAAAGATTGCGCCGCCCCCTACGCGCACAGGAGGTACGCTATGAGCCGTTCCACGAAGAGTATGACGCTGCCGGAGCTGAAGGCCTGCGTGGTCAAATTTCATACCGCGGCAAACGCGGAACTGGTCGAGCACGCATGGCACTTTGCTGAAAGTGCGCACGAGGGGCAGAAGCGCAAGTCCGGCGAGCCGTACTTTGTGCACCCGGTGGCCGTCGCCTCCACGCTGGCGGAGCTGATGATGGACGGTGCGACCATCGCGGCGGGGCTCTTGCATGATATTTTGGAAGACTGTGGCGACAAGTGCAGCTACGACCGCCTGGCCAAAGAGTTTGGCCAGGAGGTGGCGCAGCTGGTGGACGGCGCGACAAAGCTGACGCGTCTGGATTTCACCTCCCGCGAGGAGCAGCAGGCCGAGAGCCTGCGCAAGATGATCCTGGCGATGTCCAAGGATATCCGCGTGGTCATCATCAAGCTCGCCGACCGTCTGCACAACATGCGCACGCTCAAGTTCCAATCGCCGGAGCGACAGCTCGCCATCGCGCGCGAAACGCTGGATATCTACGCCCCGCTGGCGCACCGCCTGGGCGTGTACTCGATCAAGTCGCAGCTGGAAGACCTGTCGTTCATGTATTTGGATCCTGAGAAATACAAGGCGCTGGCGGCGATGGTCGGCATGAAGCGCACCGAACGAGAGCGGTCGCTGAAAAACGTGATGATCGAGCTGCAGCGGGAAATCACGCAGATGGGCATTGAGTTCCTCATCGACGGGCGGCCCAAGCATTTCTATAGCATCTATCGCAAGATGGAGCTGCAAAACATTCCCTTTGAGCAGATTTACGACCTGATCGCCATCCGCGTCATCGTAGACACGATCCCCGACTGTTATGCTGTGCTGGGCCTTGTGCACACGCTGTGGCGGCAGGTGCCCGGCAGGTTCAAGGACTATATTTCCACGCCCAAGGCCAACATGTACCGCTCGCTGCACACCACGGTTGTGGGCCAGAACGGCCAGCCGTTCGAGGTGCAGATTCGTACGCACGAGATGCACCGCCTGGCCGAGTTCGGCATCGCGGCGCACTGGCGTTATAAGGAAGGCAAACAGGCCGGCGGGGTGCTGGACGAGAAGCTCTACTGGCTGCGCCAGATTCTCGACTGGCAGAACGAAGCCCGCGATGCGGCGGAGTTCATGTCGCTGCTGAAGGTGGACCTCTTCGCCGACGAGGTGTTCGTCTTCACGCCCAAGGGTGACATCATCAACCTGCCGCGCGGCGCGACGCCGCTGGACTTTGCCTACCGCATCCATAGCGCCATCGGCAACAAGTGCGTGGGTGCGAAGATCAACGGCCGCATCGTCACGCTGGATACGCAGCTGAACACTGGCGATTTCATTGAGATTCTCACGTCGTCCGCGTCCAAGGGCCCCAGTCGCGACTGGATGAAGATCGTCAAGACCACGCAGGCGAAGACCAAGATCCGCCAGTGGTTTAAGAAAGAGCTAAAGGTAGAAAATACGGAGCTGGGCCGCACCATGCTGGAGCGTGAGGCGCAGCGCAACGCGGTGCACCTGTCCGTGCTGACCAAGCCCGAGTATATCGAGCCGATGCTGCGCAAACATGGTTTTCTGGACCTGGAGGACATATACTCCTCGGTGGGATTCGGCGCGATGAGTGCCACCAGCGTGATCTCACGCCTGATGGCCGAGCAGCGTGCACACGAGAAACCCACCCCGCCGCCGCCACCGCCGGAGCCGACGAGCGATGAGGAGAACGAGAAACGACAGAAGCTTGCGTCCAGCCACGGCGTGTTTCTGGCAGGCGAGCCGGGCATGCTGGTGCGCTTTGCGCGCTGCTGCAACCCAGTGCCGGGCGATGAGATCGTAGGCTATGTCACGCGCGGGCGCGGTGTCACCGTGCACAAGGCCGACTGCATCAACGCGCTCAACTCCGAAGAGGAGCGCAAGGTGGAGGTCAGCTGGAGCGCGACGGCCGAGTCGAAGTTCTCGGTGGGCGTGCGCATTGTGGCGTATGACCACGAGGGGCTTTTGATGGACCTGGCGATGCTGATTGCGGGCATGGATGCCCCGATCGAATCCGTCACCGCCAAGGCGCATAAGGACGGCACCGCGACCATTTCGCTGCAGGTGCAGACGCAGAGCCGCGCGCAGTTGGATAAGATGATCAAGACCATCAAGAAGCGTTCGGACATCATTGAGGTGTTCAGGGCATCCACCTGAAGATAAGAAGACAATACGAGAGGCGGAACAGTACAGTGCGGTGTGTGGTTCAGCGCGTTTCTGGCGCGAGCGTAACGGTAGAAGGCAAGATCGTGGGCGAAGTTGGCAAGGGGTACCTAGTGCTGCTGGGCGTAGAGGAAGGCGATGCCGAGAAAGATATGCGCTATTGCGCCGATAAGGTCGCGGGCCTGCGCATATTTGAGGATGCGGACGAGAAAATGAACCTGTCGGTGAAGGATGTGGGCGGCGCTGTGCTGTGCGTGTCGCAGTTCACGCTCTGCGGCGACGCGCGGCATGGGCGCAGACCCAGCTTTATCGCGGCTGCGCGGCCTGAAACGGCGATTCCGCTGTACGAGGGGTTCTGCGCTGCGCTGCGCGATGCGGGCATTCCTGTCGAAACGGGCGTGTTCCAGGCGCATATGGACGTGTCGCTGGTCAATGACGGGCCGGTGACCATTCTGCTGGATAGCAAGAAAGGGTTTTGACGGATGGAGTTTATCACGCTGCCAGTGGGCGAAATGCAGGCAAACGCTTATATTCTCTACGAACCGGACCGGAATGACGCGCTGGTGATCGATCCCGGCGCGGAGCCGGAGGCGATCCGGCTGGCGCTGCGCGGGCGGGAGCTATCGGCAATCCTGCTGACGCATGGGCATGTGGACCATATCGGCGCGGTGGGCGCGTTGCGTTCGGAAGATGCGCCGGTTTACATCCACGAGGCCGACGCCGCGATGCTGGTAAGTCCGAACCTGAGCCTGGCGGCGATGGTCGGCGGCGAGGACAGCCAGGGCGACGCGGATTTCTGCCTGGAAGAAGGCGAGATCACGCTCGCGGGCGTTACGCTCTCCGTGCTGCACACGCCGGGCCACACCCGCGGCAGTGTCTGCTTCCGTTGCGAGGATTCGCTTTTTTCGGGCGATACGCTGTTTCAGGCGGGGATTGGCCGCACGGACTTCCCCGGCGGAGATGATAGGCAGATGGCTGCATCGCTCGATCGACTGATGGAGCTGCCGCCGCAGACGCAGATTTATCCCGGGCATGGAGACGCGACGACAATCGGCGCGGAAAGGCGGTACCACGGATGACGCTGAGGCTCTACACGCAGACGCCGGATCGCTTTGCCGACCTTGCAGAGGTGATTCACATCTTCTATCCCGACGCTGAGATCGCTCTGGGCGATCCGGACGTGTGCGACCTGTCGCACACGCACCGCGAGGAAGGCGGCTGGGCAGAGGATATCTGCACCTACGCGGGCAAATCGTTCCGCTGGAGCACGCCTGTGCTCGGCGATGCGTGGGAGCGCAAGCGCCGCCTCAAACGCGGCATCAAACAGAGCTGTTACTACCTGCTGCGCGAACATACCGGCCAGATGCCGCCATGGGGAAGCCTCACCGGCATCCGGCCGACGCGGCTTTTCTATGAGCGGTTGGCGCGGGGGGACAAGCCTGCCGCCGCGCGTGACGCGATGATCCGCCTGTATGACCTTTCGAGCGACCGGGCGGAGCTGCTTCAGGATGCCGTCGCCGCACAGCGGGGGCTAATCGACGCGCCGGAGAGCGCGGTCGATATCTACGTGGGCATTCCGTTCTGCACGACGCGCTGCGCGTACTGCTCCTTCTTCGCGGAAGCCGTGGGCAAGGGCCGCAAGACCGAGCCGTATCTTGCCGCGCTGTTTCAGGAGCTGGAGGCCACCGCCGCGCTGGTCGCGGCAAAAGACCTTTCGGTGCGGGCGATGTATGTCGGCGGCGGCACGCCCACGGCGCTTTCGGCGGAACAGCTTGCGCGGTTGCTGACGCACATGCGTGCGCTGTTTGGCGAGCCGCGCGAGTGGACGGTCGAGGCCGGGCGCCCCGACACCATTGACGAAGCAAGGCTCTCTGCGATGCGCGAAGCGGGTGTCGCCCGCATCAGCGTCAACCCGCAGACGATGAACGACGAGACGCTGCGCGTGATCGGCCGCTCGCACACCGCCGAAGATGTACGGCGCGCGTTCCTGCTGGCGCGGCGCATGGGGTTTGACAACATCAACATGGACGTGATCGCGGCGCTGCCGGGCGAAGGTGGGCGGGAGTTCCGCCGCACGCTGGACAAGGTGCAGGCAATGTCGCCGGATAGTTTGACCGTGCATACGCTGGCCAGAAAGCACGGTTCGCGGTATAATGAGTTTGGGTTCGAACCGGTCCCGGGCGATGTGGCGGCCAGAATGGTGGAGATGGGCGCTATGGCGGCGCACGAGATGGGCATGCGGCCCTACTACCTCTACCGGCAGAAGTATGTCGCGGGCAACCTGGAGAACGTCGCGTACGCGAAGCCGGGCAAGGAAAGCCTCTACAACATCGACATCATGGAGGAAACGGTGTCGATCCTCGCGGCCGGTGCGGGGGCGATTTCCAAGCGGATTTTCCCGCGCGAGGCGCGAATCGAACGTGCGCCGAACGTGGGCGACATCGGCCACTACATGGCGCGCGTGGATGAGATGATTGCACGAAAGCAAAAGCTCTGGAGGGATTGACGGTGATAGCCGGGCGGGAGGAGCTAAAGCGCGTGGTGCGCGGCGCGGCGCGAAGTGTGCCGGCGGCGGACGGCTACACGTGCCTGACGCCGCATGCGCTGTTTGAAGGCGGACCGGGCGTGGACGCGCTGCTGACGACGCCCGCGCTGCTTCAGGAAGCGGCGCGCTACGGGCATGTGTGCCCGCCCGCGGCCAGCCCGCGCGAGAAGGCCGACATGGTATACAAAGCGATTTTCCTGGACCGCTCGCCCGTCAGCGACGCGGCGCAGGTGGCGCTGTGGTCGCTAAAAAAACTGGGCTTATGGGTGGGCGAACGATCGCTGGCAGGCGCGCGCCGTGTCTGGGATAGGCGCAGGCCCGAGGATCGTCTGCTGGACGCGCTGGACATGGCCGGTCTGTGCTCGGTTGCCGTCCGTGTCGACATATTCCATCTGCCCAGCACTCCGCTTACCGACTTTGACGACCGGCTCAGCGCGGCGCTGTGCCTGGATGCGCTGATGGACCCGGGCGCCGCCTGGCCCATGCTGGCCGCGCGAGGATGCGAGAACGCTTCGCACGCCCGCCTGCTGATCCTGCGCTCCGCTGAGAAGTTGCGGCCGCAAAGCCTGCTCATCTCCGCACCGTTTTCCGGCCCGCTATGGGAAGAAGCCGTGCTGCCCGCCGCGCAGGCGCTCGCACTGCCGCTTGTGGACGCATCTTCTCTCTCCACCGAACTGCCCAGCGCCGAGGCCCTCCGCGCCCGCATCGCGCGGGAAGGATTTTCCTTCACGCCCTACTATAGCGGCGCGGACTGTGTGGAAGCGCTGCCTGGCCTGTGGGACATGGCCCGGCGCGCCGTTGCCGATGCGCTGATTGAGGCGTACATGCCGCTGGTCAAGAGCGGCTGGATGCCCACGGCGGGCGAAGTGGCGCACGATATGGAAGCATTCCTGCGGGGGAAATCCTCCGCAGGACTTCACTGTTCATAAATAGAATAAACCCTGTTCACAATAAGGAGGTATGATACCCATGACGAATCCTGTATTTACGGTCAAGCTCAAGGACGGCGGCGTGATGACTGGTGAACTGTACCCAGAGCAAGCGCCCATTAGCTGCGCGAACTTCATCGACATGGCGAACGCCGGGTTTTATGATGGGGTGATTTTCCACCGGGTAATTCCGGGCTTCATGATCCAGGGCGGTGACCCGGACGGCACCGGCATGGGCGGCCCCGGCTGGCGGATCAAAGGCGAGTTCACGGGCAACGGCGTGCAAAACCCGATCCGGCATGCGCGCGGCGTGCTCTCGATGGCGCGGTCG
>JAVBQK010000174.1:0-23156 GCA_031549105.1 Eubacteriales bacterium | reverse complement strand
CGACGGCAAGATCGACGAAGCCATCCTGACCGCCGCGGCCACCCGCATCGTCAAGGCTAAGTTTGAAATGGGCGTCTTTGAAAACCCGTACTGCGATGTGGAATATGCCATTTCCTTCGTGGGCAACGAGGAGAGCCAGGCACTCAATCTCCAGGCGGCCCGCGAATCCATGACCCTGCTCAAGAACGACGGCATTTTACCGCTGGACGCGAACGCTGCCCAGACCATCCTCGTATGCGGCCCCCGCGCCGGAGACATGGATTCCTTGGTGGGCGGTTGGTCATCCGCGCAGGAGGGCCTGACCATTGAGGCGGCCATCGCGGCATACGCCGGCGAGAACACCACCGTCGTATACGAATCCGACAACCTGGAGCGCATTGCGGAGCTGGCGGAGACGGCGGACATCATCATTGTCTCCGTGGGCGAACCGAGCTACCAGCACGATCCGCCGTGGGGTTATAACACCCTGGAAATCACCTCCAGCCAACAGGAAATCCTCGAAGCCGCCAAGGCCAGTGGAAAGCCCATCATCACCGTGATGACCGGCGGCCGCCCGTACATTCTGACCTGGTGCGATGAAAACACCAATGCGATCCTCGCGGCCTACTATCCCGGCACCCAGGGCGGTATCGCCATTGCCGAGACGCTGTATGGCATCAATAACCCAACCGGAAAGACCCCGATCCAGTTCCCCCGCGACATGGAGTCCGTCAATGCTCAGGAGGGCGACGTCTCCTTCGATCTGGAGAACCCGCTCTACGACTTCGGCTGGGGTCTGAGCTACGGCGAGTAAACAACAAGGCAGGAGCAGGGCCAAACTGCTCCTGCCGTCTCCAAAGGAAAAATGGAGGTACTACCCATGGAGCAGGTAACCGAATTCTTTGAAAACTTAGCCTATATGACTTTTTCAAACGGCGGGTTCTGGGGAGGCTTTGCTATCATTGCGGCGGTCATCCTCTGCTACCAGCTTCTCAAGCAATTTGCACCGAAGACGGTGGCGCCGATCAGCAAGTTTCTCGCAAAGCATCCCCTCATCTGGATACTGATACCCGCCGCATTGCTGATCTACTTCGTGTACGTGTCCCTCGGCTGGAACCTGTGGGTGTCCGTATCCGACTGGCGGGCGGGCGAATTGCAAGCCAGCTACGGATGGGGCGGCCTGGGAAATTATACAAAGATGTTTTTAAGCCCCAACTTCTGGCCGGCGCTGAAAAATACGCTGCTGCTCTTCTGCCTGATCCCGCTGTGCCTGCTGCTGGGCCTTGGCCTTGCGCTGCTCATGGACCAGGGGCTCCGCGGGACATCGGTTTTCCGCACGCTGATTCTTCTGCCTTTCGCGCTGTCCTTCGTCGTAACCGGCACCGTGTGGGCGTACATGTACCGCCCGACCGGCGGCGTGCTGAACTCCTTCCTGTCCATCCTCGGCGTGAACGTATCCGCCGCAATGAAGGATGGCCAGCTGATGTGGGCGTCGTCGAACAACACCGTGATGCTGTCGATCATCATTGCCATGGTATGGCAGTTCTCGGGCTACGTCGCGGTCATCTTTCTGGCCGCCATCAAGAATGTACCCACCAACATCATCAATGCCGCGAAGCTGGACGGCTCCTACATGCCTCGCATTTATGCAAAGCTGATCATTCCGCAGCTTAAAGGAGCGATGGGCAGCTGCATCACGATCCTTGCCATGTATGCACTGCGCTCCTTCGACTTCATTGTCTCTCTGGTGGGTTATACGACCTCATCGGCGTGGACGCTGCCGATCTGGATGTACAATGAGGCGTTCCAGAGTAATAATTTTGCCTACTCCGCGGCCATCAGCTGTTTCCTGCTTGCGCTGGTTCTGATACTGATTCTGCCGCTGACATATTGGACGAACAGGAGGGCGTGAGGAACATGCAAAACCCAGGCATTGAGCGGAGCAAAGACGGTCAGAAAGCGCAGACCATACGGATCAAGCCAAAGTGGCACATGACTGCGCTGCACATTGTGTACTATCTTCTTATGATCGCGTTTCTGGTTTTCTATATGCTGCCCTTCTGGGGCACTGTGATGACTTCCTTCAAGACCAACAGCGAGGTCATGACCTCGACCCCGATTACCCCGCCCACCCAGTGGACGCTGCAGGGCTACGCCAGCGCCATGGAAGAGCTTGGGCAGCCGCTGTTGACCTCTCTTTTCGTTACGCTATTTGGCGCGGCAGGCTCGGTCTTCTTTGGCTCCATCTGTGCGTACGCGCTTAGCAAATGGCGGTTCAAGCTGAACAACGCGTTCTTCATCGCGCTTGTGGCGGCGACTTATTTACCCTTCCAGGCAATTCTGATTCCGCTGCTGCAGAACATCAACGCCCTGGACCTCTACGACAACATTTGGGGCCTGGTAATGGTGCACTCGATCTTCGGCATGCCGATGTGCACGGTCATGATGCGTGGCTACTATGCCGATGTGCCGGATGCGCTCATCAAGCAGGCAATGATCGACGGCAACGGCATGTGGCAAATCTACCGCAAGATTGTGCTGCCCAATACGAAGATCGCGACCATCACCGTGTTTGTGTTCCAGTGTACGTCAATCTGGAATGAAATGCTGTTTGCCCTTGTGCTGGGCGGTTACGACTCAAAGCCGGCTACCATCGCGCTGAACGAACTGGCGGGAACCATGGCGGCCGAGTTCAACGTGCAGATGGCGGGTTCGCTAATTCTGGCATTGCCGGTATTGGTGCTCTACATCTTCATGGGCAAGTACCTGATCAGCGGCCAGATGAGCGGCGCGGTTACCGCATCATAAATAGGGAGGATAAAGACATGAAGCGTACAATCAAGAGGCTTGCCTCACTGGTGCTGGCGATAGGCCTTGGCGTATCCACGCTGCCCGCCGCGCTATCGGAAGGTACTTATACGCAACCGGAACTTAGCGCCCGCGTGAAAAACATCATCGAGGTGGATGGCTACCGGTTCAAGGATTTGAACAGCAACGGCGTGCTTGATCCCTACGAGGACTGGCGGCTTTCCGCAGAGGAGCGTGCGGAGGACCTGCTCAGCCAGATGGACGCGACGCAGAAGGCTTCGCAGATGGTGCACCTGACGCTGGTCAGCAAGAAGGACAGCTGGTTTACGGACAACAACGTCGGCTTTGCGTTGGTGTACGAGTACATTTTCGACAGTGCCAAGGACGCGGCGGAGCGCACCAACGAGATCCAAGAGCTCTCTGAAAGCTCGCTACTGGGTATCCCCATCATCTTCTCCATGGACACGGAGGCGGGCGCGGCTTTTGTCAGCGATGCGACCTTCCTGCCGGATGCGATCAATCAGGGCGCGGCGAACGATGCGGACCTGGTGGCCAGGCTCAACACGGTTCTCAAGGAAGAACTGCTGGCTGTGGGCGTGCGCATGGCCCTTTCCCCGGATGCGGATCTGATCTCTGATCCCCGCTGGGGGCGCAATCAGGAGTGCTATTCTGAGGATGTTACGGTCGTGGAAACGCTGATCGTGGCGGCGATTCAGGCGTTGCAGGGCGGAAGTTCGCTGACGGGCGACTCGGTCATCGCGACGGTCAAACATTTCCCCGGCTCGGGCGCACAGACAGACGGCGTGGACGGCACACCGCTGACCCTTCAGGAGGATTCCATCGACCTGCATTTGGCTGGCTTTAGGGCAGCCATCAAAGCGGGCGTTGCGGCCGTGATGCCCTACGGCTACTCCACGGTGCCCTACCTCGGCGGCGATGCGGTGGAAAACTACGCGGATCAGTCCTCCGCCGTCATGACCGACCTTTTGCGCGGCCAACTGGGCTACACAGGGATCATCCAGACCGACTGGGGTCTCAACTTCGTTGGCGCGGCGAACGCGGGCGCGGACGTGCTCGGCGGCGCCGGTGTGCGGTCCACCGCGCGGCTATCTACCGATGTGGAAGAAGCGCGTCTGACCGATGCCTGCCGCCGCATATTGATTGCCAAGTTCCAACTGGGTATCTTTGAGAATCCCTATGTGGACGCAGACAATGCCGCGAATGTGCTGGGCAGCGATGAACACAAGGCTGTTGCCAAGGAAGCGGCCGCGAAGTCTTTTACGCTGGTGAAGTATGAAAATGCCGTCTCCCTCGAAGGCCAGTCCTTCATCGTCGCCGGCGAACTGGCGGACAATGTTCGCGCACTCAACAGCGGCTGGACGGCAAAAGAACCTATTGAGATCGCTGGCGCCTCCATTCTTGAGGCACTGCAGGCCAAGGCCGGCGCGGAGAATGTGACCTACATCGCCGATGCGGCTTCCGTTCCCGCTGATTTAAGCGGTGTGACCGCAGTGGTCGTCCTGGGCGAAAAGAGCGGCACGCATGAGCCCTCCTGGGGAACGGCGACGCTGGAGTTTCCCGAGGAGCAGGTACAGCTCATCGAGGCGCTGGATCAGGCGGGCGCTAGCGTCGTCGCTGTGGTGCTCATGAACCGCGCCTACGTTCTCACACCCATCGCGGACGCGGCGGACAGCGTTTTCCTAGCCTACCGCCCCGGCGTGACCTGCGGCGCGGAAGCCGTGGCGGATGCCCTCTTTGGCGAAACCGCCATCACAGGCAAGCTGCCCTTCCAGATTCCCACCAGCATGGAGCAGGTGCTCGCCCAGCGCGACGATCTGCCCAAGGATATCGTCGATCCGCTCTATGAGTACGGCTTCGGCATCGATGTAGAAAGCTTTGGCAAGTAACACGCCAGAAAGGTTGATTCTATGGCTTCCATAACGATCAAGGACATGAGCGTGTCCTACAACAAGGGAAAATCCTATGTACTGGATAAGCTCAGCCTAGACATCCAGGATGGCGAGTTCTGCGTATTCCTCGGCCCCTCCGGCTGCGGAAAATCCACGGCGATGCACTGCATTGCGGGGCTGCTAAACCCGGTGGGTGGTGAGATCCACTTTGGCAACGATGTGATGACCTCCGTCCATGGCAAGAGCAAGACCTTCGTTCCGCCGCAGGAGCGCAACATCGCCATGGTGTTCCAGGAGTATGCCCTGTACCCCAACATGACGGTTCGCGACAACATGTCCTTCGCGCTGAAGACCAAGAAAGCGCCGAAGGCGGAGATTGACAAGCGCGTGGACTATATGGCGAATATGCTCTCCATCGAGCCGCTGCTGGATCGCCGCCCCGCGGAACTCTCCGGCGGTCAGCGTCAGCGCGTTGCGCTGGGGCGGGCCTTGGTGCGTGATCCGCAGGTTTTCCTGCTGGATGAACCGCTGGGCAACCTGGACGCCAAGCTGCGCGACCAGGTGCGCTATGAACTCAAGAAGATCCAGGAGCAGCTGGGCATTACCACAATCTATGTCACGCACGACCAGACAGAGGCCATGACCATGGCGGACAAAATCGTGCTGCTCAAGGATGGGCTCATCATGCAGCAGGGCACGCCGGACGAGCTGTATCACCATCCCGCAAACGAGTTTGTCGCCAGCTTCCTCGGCACGCCGCAGATCAACATCTTCCCCTGCAATGTCAAGCAGGAGAACGGCACGGTTGTACTCGACGGCGGCGCTTTCCGCCTCCACATGCCGGAGCAAATCAAGGCCTCGCTCAAGGGCTATGTTGGGCGAACGATCAACCTGGGCATCCGGCCATCGGACTTTGAGCTGGCGAAGGAAGGTATGAACGCGATCCCCGCTTGCGTGGATTCCGTTGAACCATTGGGCGATGCGTATCTGATTTACGTCCGCGTGGGCAATAAGGTGGTTGTGTTTAAGCATGCCGGCGAGAAGGTGCCTACGGAGAAGGAGCTGTTGCTTACACCCAATATGGCGAAGCTGCATCTGTTCGACCCCGAAACGCAACGCCGCATCAACGACTAGCAGTCCTTCGTCCCGGAGGAGGTCTTCTCCTTCGGGATGCTTTTCCAATAGGGCCTTTGCTGGAGACCTTATTGAAAAAGCATTCATAGGGGGGTATATGAATGGATGATATGAGAAAACTCCTGGATCTGCTCCTCGAAATCAACGACGATGTGGATTTCGAGTCGGAAACCGCGCTCGTAGATGAAAGCCTGATTGACTCCCTTGACCTGACACAGATCATCGCGGCACTCAGCAACGCGTTTGGCGTGCGCATCACCACGGGGGACATTGAGCCGGAGAACTTCAACAGTGCGGAGGCCATGCTTGCGCTCGTGCGCAGGCACCGGGAACGGCTATGACACGGTGCGTGCTGGACTGGCTGGAGGAGGCGGCGAACCGCGCGCCAAACGCCGTAGCCTTTGATGCACCTGATGAATCCCTGACGTGGGCGGAGCTTCGCGAGCAGGCGCAAAAGATTGGCACATGGATCGCCGCGCAGATTCCAGCGCAGTCCCCGGTGCTGATTCTAATGGAAAAGCGCCCGGGCTGTGTTGCGGCGATGCTTGGCACGGTGTACGCAGGCTGCTACTATACGCCGCTGGATTCCTCCATGCCGCTGGCGCGGATGAGCCTGATTGCAGAGGTGCTCCGGCCTGCGCTGGTTTTGTGCGAGGCAAAGCAGCTTGACGCAGCCCGGCAGTTGGCGGGGGAATCCCCCGTCTGTGTGGTGGAAGAGCTGCCCGGCCTCGTGGATGGGCCGGGGATTTTGGCGCGCCGCGCTTCGCACATTGATTGCGACCTGCTGTATGTGCTGTTCACCAGCGGCTCAACGGGCGTGCCAAAGGGCGTATCGATCACACACCGCAGTGTGATCGATTTTGTGCAGTGGGCATGCGAGGCGCTTCGGCTGCCGGAAGGCGTTCGGTTTGGCAGCCAGGCGCCCTTCTACTTTGATAATTCCGTGCTGGATATTTACTGCGCCATGCGGATGGCGGGGAGTGTCCACCTGATTCCCCGCGTGGATTTTCTTTTCCCCAAGCGGCTGATGGAGCGACTGGATGGGCAAGGGATCGACACGCTGTTTTGGGTGCCCTCCGCATTGACGGCGGTTGCAAACGCGGGTGTGCTGACAGCGGGCTGCCTGCCCGCTCTGAGGCGCGTCTTTTTCTGCGGCGAGATCATGCCTTGCCGAACCCTCAACCAATGGCAGGCCGCGCTGCCGCATGCGGATTTCGTGAACATGTACGGGCCGACAGAAATAACCGATGTCTGCACCTGGTATCGGGTGGATCGGGTGTTTGCGGACCTGGACAGCCTGCCCATCGGCTTTCCCTGCGCGAATACGCGGATCTACTTGATCGACGGTGAAATCTGCGTCGGGGGTACCTGCCTGTCGCCCGGCTACTACAACGCGCCGGAGAAAACGGCGGAGGTCTTCGTGCAAAATCCGCATCGCCCGCAGATTCAGGAGACGATCTACAAGACGGGTGATATGGGCGAGTATAACGGGTGCGGAGAGCTGATGTTTCTTGGGCGGCGGGACGGCCAGATCAAGCGCAGCGGGCACCGCATAGAGCTCGGCGAGATCGAGTGCGCCATGAACGCGACCGATGGCGTCTTGTTGGCCTGCTGCTATTTCGATGTCCAGCGGGAAAAGATTGTCGGCGCGTATACCGGCGAAATGGCAGAGAAGGCATTGAAAACAGCCTTGAAAGGGTCGCTTCCGAAATACATGCTGCCGGATATCCTGCTGCGCCGGGAATGCCTGCCACGCACGGGAAGCGGCAAGCTTGACCGTCTGGCGCTTGCGCGAGAGGTGGAAGATGAGCATCTTATCCCTTGAGTTCCTGCTCCTTGCGGCGGTAGTGCTGATTGCCTACTATGCGCTGCCGCTCAAAATCCGCTGGACTGCGCTGCTTGCGTCCAGCGCGGTTTTCGTTGCGTTTTCGGGCTGGCAGAGTGCGTTGCATCTGTCGGCGGTTGCGATGGTCATGTGGGCAGGCGGGCTGGCGCTGCGCGCACTGGCGGAGGGACTACGCCGCAAGCTGCTGCTTGCGCTTCTGTTGGTTCTCGATCTGGGCGCGATGATGCTCATCAAATACCAACCGGCCATCGCGGGCTTGCTAAATCGCTCCCTCTGGGAACTGGCGGTTCCCCTGGGCCTGAGCTATTTTACGTTCCAGTCTGCGGGCTACCTCGTGGATGTGTACCGCGGCAAGGTGGACGCGCAGCGCAACCCGCTCAAGGCGTGGCTGTTCGTGGGGTATTTCCCGCAGCTTGCCCAGGGACCTATTTCCACGTGGAAAGAAATCGGAAACCAGCTGCTGACAGGGCATCGGCTGGAGCCGGAGCTGTTCGTATCGGGCTTTCAGCTCCTGCTGTGGGGCTATTTCAAGAAGCTGGTGATCGCCGACCGGCTTGCGGCGACGACGGCAGCGCTGCTCAAGGAGAGCGCGGCACTGCCCGGCTGGCTCGTGCTGGGCGGCGTGGCGCTGTATACGATTCGGCTATACATGGACTTTTCGGGCGGCATGGATGTGGTGAGAGGGTTCTCCAGGATGCTCGGCATCGAGCTGCCGGAAAACTTCCGCCGCCCGTTCTTCTCGCAGAGCGTGGCGGACTTCTGGCGCAGGTGGCACATCACGCTGGGCGCGTGGTTCCGCTCCTATCTTCTGTATCCATTGACGACCTCCCGCGCCGGGCTGGCGCTGAGCAGGGGGGCATCAAAGGTCCTGGGGAAGAAGACGGGGCGTGTGCTGCCCAGCGCACTCTCCACGCTGCTGGTGTTTTTGCTCATCGGCGTGTGGCATTCGGCCAGCTGGAACGCCGTCATCTTTGGCGCGTATTTCGGGCTGGTCATGGCGGTTTCCATGCTGCTCGAGCCGGTATGGAAGAAACTCCGCCGCGTGTTCAAGGGTGGCTGGACAGTGCCCTTCCGGCTGGTGCGCACGTGGCTCCTCATCCTGTTTGCGCAGTTTTTTGCCTTCACCGGCAGCCCGGCCCACAGCTTTTCCCTGTTGCGCCAGAGCTTTGCAGGGTGGGATTTTACAGGCTTTGCCGCCAAGACATCGGCGATAATGCCCCCGCTGGAATGGGCGATTGTCGGCGTAGGCGTTCTGGCCGTGCTGGTTGTTGATATCCTTTGCGAACGGAAGGTGGATGTATGCGGCGCTTTGGCCAGGTCGCGCGTGTGGGTGCGCTGGCCCCTGCTGCTGCTTCTGCTGCTGGCCGTTCTCGTATTTGGCATCTACGGTTCGGGTTATGATTCCCAGGCATTCCTCTACACGCAGTTCTGATAAGGAGGAGGCAGCATCATGGCAGAACAGAAAAAAAGCCGGGCGCGGCAGCTGGCGGGGTTTGCGCTTCGCCTTGTTTGCTTTACCCTGCTAGCCACCCTGCTGCTGAGCTACGCAACCTATGTGCTCACGCCAAAGCACGATTTCGGCATTTGCAGCATGGTAAACCTGTATGCCCAGCCCGATGACAGCGTGGACGTGCTGGTGGTTGGCACGAGCCTTGCTTATGCCGGCATCAATACGAATGTGCTCTGGTCCCAGTACGGTATCGCGGCCTACAACCTTTGCAGCGCCGAGCAGCCCTTCTGGGTCAGCTACTACACCATTCGCGAGGCCTTGAAAACACAAAAACCCAAGGTAATCCTGCTGGACGCGAAACCCGCGATATACACCCGGGATTATACCAAGCGCGGCCGCACCATCCTCTCGACCTATGGCATACGCGGGATCGAAAACCGCATCGGCGCGATGCTGGCCTGTGTGGAAACACCCAAGGACGCACTTGGGTACATTCTGGGGTTGCCCGAGGTACACACCAACTATAGAAAGATAGAGGGACATGATTTTATCCTGCCACCGGACAACGGCGGGCGCGGCGCAAACTGGAAGGGCTATATAGAAATCGATGAAGTCAGTAGACACCAGCGTCCAACGCTCGTATGGACAAATATCAAGCGGAACATGAACGAGCGCGAGGAGGCATACGCCCGGAAAATATTCATGCTGGCGAATGCGGAGGGGATCGATCTGGTCTTGCTGGGCATGCCCAATCCGGACTACGCAAACGACCACATGTATTACAACGCACTGTGGCGCATTGCGGAAGAATATGGGATCAGCGGCATTAACTACAATGACCCAAATCTACGCTATGGGCTGCGTTATTCCACGGACTTTGCGGATTGGCAGCACCTGAACGTGAAAGGCAGCGTGACCTTCTCCCATAAGCTTGGAGGTGATCTGAAAGAAATGTTTGATCTGCCAGACCGGCGAGGCGATGCCCTCTATGCATCCTACGATGCCTGCGCGGCGGATTGGTACGCGCAGTATCCACTTTTTGAATCATCGGGCGTGAAAGGAGACGAATCACTATGATGAACAGCCTGCTCAAATACCTGGAAAAAACAGCGAGGTGGAACTCAAAAGGCGTTGCGTTTTTTGATGATTGCGAAAGCCTGACCTTTGAGAAGCTGGGATATATTTCCATGCGCATTGGTTCCGCAATCGCCGAACACGCTAGGCCGCGTTCCTCGGTCGCGCTGCTGCTCGATGCGCGCAGCATTCGCAACATTCCCTCGATGTACGGCGCACTCTATGCGGGCTGCGCCTACGCGCCGTTCGATATCACCATGCCCCCGGACAGGCTCCAATTGCTGCTGGATTTGCTTTCCCCTGCCGCGATTCTGGCGGACGAGAAAGGCCTGAAGGCCCTGGAAGGCTGCGCCCATGGAGGTATTTCCGTTCTTTCCTATGAAGAGGCGGCAAGTGCATCCGTCAACGAGGCGGCGCTGGCAGCGATCCGCGAGCAGAGCAGCGTATACGACCCTGTTTCCATCCTGTACACCAGCGGCTCCACGGGGATTCCGAAGGGTTCCATTCAGAACCACTTCAGCTATATCCACTGGGCGAATGCGACCATCGAAATATATGGGTTTACGGAGCATACGGTTTTCGGCAACCAATCTCCCTTCTTCTACGCCAACTCCATCTTTGACATCTTCCCCACCGTGGCGCTCGGCGCGAGCACATACCTTTTGCCCGCGGGCGTGCTGACCTTCCCGAAGAAGCTGATCGAATGCATGAATGCAAACCATGTCACCGATCTGTGCATGACGCCCTCCAGCTACATCAGCGTCGTCAGCACGGATGCGCTCACCCCGGGCTGCCTACCGGAGCTGAAAGGCGGCTATATGTCCGGCGAACCCATGCCGTTTAAGCCGCTGAGCGCATGGATGCAGGCCGCTCCCAATGCGGTTTGGTGGAATTTTTACGGCTCCACGGAGATGTTCTCTGTTGCCGTTGGCCGGGTGAGCAAAGATCATCAGGATGAGGATCGCCTGCCGGTGGGCAAGCCCTTCCCCTTGGCGCATGTACTGTTTGTGGATGAAAACGGGGACGAAGCGCCAAAGGGAGAACCCGGTGAAATGCTTGTCTCCAGCCCATGGATTGCCCGGGGGTATCACAGGGACGCGGAGCGCACGGCGTCTTCCTGGGTGGTCGATCCCCTGGGATACGGCTGGCATGAGCGGTTTTACCGTGCGGGGGATATCGGGTATCAGCGCGCGGATGGGCAGCTGGTGGTACTCGGGCGGCGCGACTCGCAGATCAAGCACATGGGGTATCGCATGGAGCTGGGCGAGGTGGAGGCCGTGCTGCGCAAGATCCCCGGCTGGGCGGACGGCTGCGTGCTTTTCGACGGAGAAAAGGACAAAATATGGTGCTTCTTTACCGGTGCACTGACGGAAAAAGAGCTGAAGCAGGCGCTGAGAGCACAGCTTGCCCGCTACATGCTACCCGATGTTTTTGTCCATATGGAAGAATTGCCCCACACGGCGAGCATGAAGGTGGACAGAGCAAAACTCACCGCCACAATGAAGCGAGGGATATGACGATGCGTACGCGAATTGCCTTGGCCGCACTGCTCCTGCTTTTGCTCACTTCCAGTGCACTTGCAGAGGGTGTAACGTGGACAGGCCTTGAATGGAATGGGGACACGGAGGGTGAAGCCGGCCAACGGAATTGCGACATCGTGGCGATCGGCCGCGAGCCGGCGCGCACAGATTCCATTCCCTACGAAAGCGCGGCGCAGGCAGTGGAGGCCGCCACAAACTACAGCAAGGAACTGTCACCCTACTATCTGCCGCTCAGTCAGGCGCAATGGCAGTTCTCGTACTATGATTCCCCGGCGGCGTTTGACAGCAGCGGGGACGTGAATTTCTGGCAGGAAGGCTTTGATGCCTCCGGCTGGGAAGCAATCACGGTGCCGTCCGTATGGCAAACCCAGGGCTATGACCACCCCATCTACACCAACACGACCCAGAAGTTTGCCCGGAATTTTGGCAACGAGAAGATCGGCTACCCGCGAGACCTGCCCAAAGCGCCTACCGCATATAACCCGATAGGCCTGTATCGGCGCAGCTTCACGGTATCCGGCGACTGGGCGGGGCAGCGCGTCTACCTCGATTTTGAGGGCGTGAACTCCGCATTTTACGTGTGGGTGAACGGCGTACAGATCGGCTATGCGGAGGATTCGTTTACCACCAGCGAGTTTGACATCACCGACGCGGTGCGCTTCGGCGCGGAGAACACCATCGCTGTGAAGGTGTTCCGCTGGTGCGATGGCTCCTGGCTGGAGGATCAGGATTACTTCGATCTCTCCGGCATCTTCCGCGACGTGTATCTCTACGCCGCGCCGCAGGTCCGCGTGCGGGATTTCAGCATCGTCACGGATTTCGATGATACGTTCACGGACAGCACTTTGCTGGTCACAGTCAACGTAACCAACCATGCGGACGTGCCGCAGGCGATGGACCTGGGCCTCACATTGATCGATGGAGAGGGCACGGCCATACCGCTGGAAGGGGCGGCGCTGCGCGCGGATATTCCCGCAGGGCAGGAGCAGACGCTGCAGTTCGCCGCCAGCGTCCCTGCGCCACGGAAGTGGAGCGCGGAGGATCCCTATCTGTATACCCTCGTGCTGGAGGAGCGTACCGCAAGCACTACCGTGTACGAATCCGCGCAGGTGGGCTTTCGCAAGATCACCTACAAGGCCACGGAATCAGGCTGGTACGAGGGCGCGACGGACGATCAGGATCTGATCCGCATCAACGGGCAGCCGATTTCTTTCCGGGGCGTTAACCGGCATGAAACGCACCCGGAATACGGATATGCCGTCACAAGGGAGGTCATGGAGGAAGACATTCGCATTATGCTGGAAAACAACATCAATGCCGTGCGAACTTCCCATTACCCCAACAGCCCCTATTGGTACTATCTATGCGACAAGTACGGCATCTACGTGGTGGACGAAGCCAACCTGGAGTGCCATTCCAACATGATCCACGAAAACGAGCGGATCACGGAATACATGAGTGCGGCCATCATCGACCGGGAGTATAACATGATTCGCCGCGACCGCAACCACGCCAGCGTCATCATGTGGTCGCTGGGCAATGAATGCAAGAATCCTGAGATTCTGCGCACGATTCTGGTTCAGGCCTACGCCGATCCCGAGGGAACCGAGCGCGTGCTGCACGAATACACGGCCGATCGCCCGTGGCACTATGAGCAGGCCAGGGAGATGTACGAAACAGGCATTGACGTCTATTCGGGCATGTACTACAAGGTGGAGGCGCTCATAGCGCATGGCGAAAGCGATGTCACGGCCCCGATGATCGAATGCGAATACCAGCACGCCATGGGCAATGCGCTGGGCAATTTCGATGAGTATTGGCAGGCCTTTGACACCTACCGCAACCTGCAGGGCGGCTTCATATGGGATTACATAGACCAGGCGATCTATGCCTATGCCGAGGACGGCACGCAGTATTACGGCTACGGCGGCGACTTTGGCGAGCGGGTGCATGACGACAATTTCTGCGCCACCGGCCTGCTGCTGCCGGATCGCACCGTGCAGCCTGAGATGGCGGAGGCGCGCTATCACCAGCAGCAGGTGAAGTTTGAGGATGTCGATGTTTCAAATGGCGTCATTCGGATTAAGAACTTCTTCCTTTTTACGGATATCGCGGAGAAGTATGATGTTTGCTGGACGCTGCTGAGGGATGATGTGGCCATCCAATCCGGCGCCGTGGACGCTGATTTGCTGCGCATTCCTTGCGTGGATTCGGTGAGCAATCAGCCCGGTACGGCGGAGGTGTACATCCCGTTCGACCTGCCTGTGCAGGATGGCGCGGAGTATTTCCTCACCATGTCTGTACAGCTCAAGGAAGCGGACAGGTTGCTTCTGGCAGGGTTTGAAATCGCGTGGGAGCAGTTTGCGATTGAGCCCAAGGCAGCGATGCTTGCTGCGAAGCACTTGGCGAATCAATCCATAGCGTGGCATCGCGAAGGCGATACCGTTATGGTGGAAACAGAAACCCTGCGCGTTTCATTCTCCGAAACCTCCGGGCGGATTGTGCGCTACCAGGCACTGGACGCAAGCGATAGTTGGCGCGATCTGTTGCTGGAAGGCGAAGGCCCCGAGGGAGATTTCTTCCGTGCCAGCACGGACAATGACCGTGCTTTCGGCGCGGGCCTACATGTCTATATTGGCATGTGGAAGGAAAAGGGGGAGTATGCGCTGCAGCGCTTTTCTGTAGATGACTCGCGAGCAGGCAGGGTTACCGTTCAAGTCGATGGTACCTACCCTGCGCTAAACAACACGGCGCTAAACGCCACGTACACGGTTTATGGCGAAGGCTTTGTGGCCGTCGATGTCACCATCGTCCCCAAGTACAACGATAGTCTCGTCTATCTGCCCGTAGCAGGAATGTCCATGCGCGTATCGAAAGCATTCGAGCAGCTGACATGGTTTGGCAACGGCCCCGAGGAAACCTACATTGACCGTTTCCAGGGCACGAAAGTGGGGCGCTGGCAGAGCACCGTCACCGACAATTACTTCCCGTACGTCCAATCCTCCGAGACCGGCAATCACGTTGGTACGCGCACGCTCGCTTTGACAGACGAAGACGGCTTCGGCCTGCACGTAACGGCACTGGGCGAACCGTTTGAGTTCAGTGCGCTCCATTTTGCGGCGGAGGATTTAGACCGGGCGGTGCATCCCTACGAACTGAACGTGCTCGATGAAACCGTGCTGCGCATCAACGCGATCCAAATCGGTATCGGCGGCGATGATTCCTGGTCGCGGATCGGCCCGCATGCGCAATACTTGCCAAGCGATCCGGTCTATGCATACGGCTACATCCTGTCGGCTATATCGGGCGATACGGACATCGTGGAGCAGGCACGGGCGCTTCAGGAGCGGGTGGAGGACTGAAGGGAACGAGGGAACGCCAAGGGGCTCTGCCCCCTGGACCCCCGGGAAGGGCTTTGCCCTTTCCAAACCCAATATTTCGCCTCACGGCGGGAGGCATTCTTACAAAAGATGCTTCCCGCCGTGAAGCGAAATGTCGGGATGCCAAAGGGCCGAAGGTCCTTTGGCAGGGTCTGGGACAGCGTCCCAGCGTTCCTCCTCTACACGATTCACTCCCCTGCCGCGTACTGGGATGGCGTCTTGCCGGTGTGCTGTTGAAACACCTTGGCAAAGTACGAGGAGTCGTCATAACCCACACACGCGGCGACATCTCTCAAAAGCAAGTTGGGCTTTTCCTGAATGAGGAGAACGGCGGCGTCCATCCGGCAGCGGGTTAGATACGCGTTAAAGGTTGTGTCGCTATAGTTGCGGAATAGGCGGCTCAAATACGTCTGCGAAATGCCTATCTCCTCGCTGACGCTTTGCATGCTCAGCGGCTGTGCATAGTTTTCCTCAATGTACTGTACCGCATAATCGTACAGCTCTTTCGTGGAGAGCTTCCGGTCGCGAATGTTCCCACTCTCGAAGATGACGGCGTAGGTGCTCGACATCAGCTCGCCATAGGAACCGGCGCACCGAATCAGCTCGTTGTACTCAAGCAGCATCTTCTCAAGGCGGCCATTCAGGGCCGGGTTAACCGCCGCAATTTGGTGAATCAGCTGCCTTCCCATGTGCCATACCTGCCACTGTGGCTGCTGTTCCCTCTCCCAAATCGTGGCGAGTGAGATAAAGTAGTCCTTTATCATGCGCACCTTGCCGGCATTTACAAAGTAAACCAGCTGCTTCAGCTCCGCGGCCGCAATGCGTACATGATCCTCGGATCTCGAACAGCCCTTGACTTGCAGAATTTGATGTTTTCCAATTACCGTTTGGTTGTACATCATCGTCAGGGCCAGGTCGAGAAAATTAGGCAGCGCATCGATCCCTCCGGTGTATGGCGAAAAAATCGCCGTCCACGTCGATAGATTGCCTGGCTGGGTCATATATACGCTCAGATTCGTTAAGAAATCCTCCATGGGGCCTTCCTCCGCAATGAGAATGCGCTCATCATCGTCACGCCCGCGAAGCACCTGAAAATACTCATGGCCGGGGTTTACCAACGAGCTTGCCCCCAGCCTCTCAGGCAATGTCATATCAAGATTTCTCCATCGAATGAGCGCAAACCGGAAGGATTTTCCACCATATAGCTTTGCTGCATCCCTCTGAGAATAGGGACGTCTGCATGCAACCGACGGCAACAACGTCGCGGCAAGGTTGGCGTTCGTGGTTTCCAGCTTGCCCAGAATGGACTGGAGTACGGAGGTTGCCTTGCTGATGCTCACGGGCTTGAGCAAATAGTCGTCCACGCCCGCTTGAATTGCGCCTTGGGCATATTCAAACTCTCCGTGTCCGCTAATGATGATGATATGAATGCCGGGCACCATTTGCCGCGCACGCTGCGCAAGTTCAATGCCGGACATACCGTGCATATTTATATCCGTAATCAGTAGATCCACAGGGTGTTCTCTCAGGAAATCCAGTCCCTGTTGACCACTCGTTGCGCTCCCTTCCACCGTAAAGCCTTTTGTAAATTGCTCGACAATGCTTCGCACAAAGCGCAGTGCGGGCATCTCATCATCGACAATTAAAACGCGATACATCAGGATTCCTCCTTGGGCTCAAAATGCCATATGCAGTATAGCATAGTCCCTAGTAAAATTCAGCACAGTACATGTATTTCCGGCTATGTGTGCCGGATAGTCGCATTTGCGCATCATATGCACAAAAATAACACTTTAGCGTGCAGAATCTTCGCAATCACGGGGTTCTATACTGATTTATAATGCCAGTAACCCTGCGGATAGGTCGTTGGTTTTCCGCAGAAAACGAAAGGAGCACATACACCATGAAGAAACTATCCCTGTTGCTTGTGCTGGTACTTCTGGCATCCTGTATGGGATTGCCCTCCTTCGCAGAGGAACCGGCCATCAAGGAGAGTGCGTCAGGCTTCTATTACATCGAGGCCGAGGGAAGCCGTCCACGGCTGAGCGCCGCTTCCGCCGATAAGTTCATCCAGGTGGATGGCGAGTGGTTCAAGGACATGAACGGCAATGGCGCATTGGACGCTTACGAGGATTGGCGTCTGGATGCCGCTGTGCGCGCTGCCGATTTGCTCACGAAAATGAGCCTTCAGCAAAAAGCGGGCACCTTGGCCTTTGGCGGTATCGGTGGTAAAAACGGGATCACCGTGACCAACTTCTCCTCCGATGATCTCTCCACTGGGCAGACGGGCGTGGCCTTCATCCAGCCCGACAGTGAGCAGATGAACAACGACACGGACCCCTACATCTCGGTTGACAACATCGTCTACGCGCCTGTGGCCTATCAGGTCAAGAACATGTACGAGACGACGATGATTGCCGCCATGACAGGCATGCCCAAGGATCAGCTCGATGTGCTCAACAAGATCCAGAGCATTGCCGAGGATACCGAGCTGGGCATTCCCGTCGTGTTCTCCGGCGACCGCAGCTACAACACCTGGGGCGGCATGATCGACGCGCCGCACTTTGCCTTTGGCGTTGCCCGCAATGAGGAGCTTCTTTACAACCTGTACAGCGAGTATGCCAAGGAATCCGTGGCGATCGGCTATCACCAGGTATTCCATGGCTATGGCAACGAGATTGGCTCCTTCTACGGCGATGACCCCGCGTACATCGCGACCATGTCCGCGCTGGAGACCCGCGCTTATGATGACAACGGCTTCAATAGCCATTCCAAGCACTTCATCGCGCGCGGCGGCCGCAACAGCTACGCCAACGCCAAGTCCCCTGCGGATTTGATCGAGAGCTGGAAAATCGGCTGGAAGGCCGTTGTTGATGCCGGCACCCAGTGGATCATGACCAACAACGCGGAGGGCCGCACCCCTGGCCTGCAGGGCTATACCGACAAGGAAACCTATAGGATCCTGCGCGAGGAACTGGGCTATGAAGGCATTGTTGTGCTCGACTGGCCGCTGACCGCGACCTCCGTGATGAACCTGAAGGGCGTGACCACCGACGGCATCGACATCTCCACGCTGACATTGGGTGAGCGCTACACGCTGATCCTTGATGTGGGCATCGATATGTTCTCCTGCTACAGCATGAATGCCGGTCTGGAGATCAACGATGTTGATGAACAGGTTACCAACTGCTATCACCCCGACGCGATTGTTGCCGAGATTGAAGCCGGCAAGTACAGCGAAAAAGAACTGGATGTGCATGTAGCGCGCGTCCTGAAGAACAAGTTTGATCTGGGCATCTTTGAAAACGCGTACCGTGACTGGGAAGAAGCCGTGGAAGTGCTGGGCGAAGCCGCTGCCGCATCCGTCGATACGATTCCCATGAACAACGCGGACATCGATGTGCTTCGCCGCGGGGAAATCGCCCAGATGGAAGAACAGCTGATGGTCGAATCCACCATCCTGCTTAAGAATGACGGCATTCTGCCGCTCAGTGCCGACCAGAAGGTGTTTGTGGAATCCGCTGCCGCCGCGAGCAAAGAGCTGCTGACCGCCGCCATTGCAGGGAAGGCAACGGTTGTGGGCAGCCTTGCGGAAGCCGACGTATGCGTGATCGAGGTGACGAGCTTCAACGATGCGTACGAGCTGATGATTGAAGACGCGCAGGACGCGAACGTTCCCGTCGTGATCGTTTTCGAGGGCACCGCATCCTCCGAGCCCCAGTTGCAGCAGTTCGTTGACGCAAATGCCCTGCTGATGCAGACGTACAACAACACGCCTGACCACGGCTCCTCCGTTGGTTCCTTCTACCGCTACGTAACGCCCTCTGTCACGGCGGATATGCTCTACGGCGATAAAGAGCCCACCGGCAAGACATTGTTCGAGCTTGCTTACGAAAGCATCGAGAAGACGCTTTCCTGGGGCGAGTTGCAGGATGATATCGGCGTGGATAGCAAAACCCGCCTGTACATGGCCATGTTGGCCAAGCGCGATCCCCATGTGGATATGCCGAACAACCTGGGCGATGTCATTGTCACCACCGATTTCGGCATCCGCTATTCCAAGCCCGCCGATATCCAGCTCAGCCTGCTGACCGTGCCGAAGACCACCGTGGAGACAGAGGTAGAATCCCGCGGGTCCATCAGGATCCAGACCTCCGTGGTGAACGCTTCCCCGAAGGCTGGCGAACCCTTTGAGATCAACTTCGTGGCCGAAAACAAGGGTGGCGATGGCATGGTTACCGTGCAGGTGCTTGACGGTGATGCTGTTATCGCGGAGAAGCTCGTTGGGGTGACGGAAGGCCAGTTCCGCGTCATCACGATGTACATCGTACTCGAGGCTGGTGAGCACACCATTACCGTTGGCAACATGCAGGAAACGATTGTGGTTGAGTAACCGCATGTAGTCCCATGTGCCGGGAGGTGGGTTTTGCCCCCTCCCGGTTTCTGATGGATACAAGGTGCCGGATTTTCCGTAGTACTGTGCATAAATCTCCTGCTACGCCCCACCTTTCCTGTGCTACAATAATACTGGCTTCAGGTAAAACCACCTGACGGAAGGAGTGCAATGAATATGAACAAACTGAAGAAACTACTTGCCGGAACGTTGGCGGCGTTGATGCTGACGGCCCCCGCACTGGCGGAGGAAGCTACCCGCCCGAACATTACGGCGCACAGGGCGAATGGCATCGTAATCGACGGAAAGCTGAACGAGTGGAATTTGGATTCCCCCGCCATCGTAAGTGAAACGTCACAGCTGATCCGTGACGGCGTTGTTTGGAAGGGGCCGGATGACTGCTCGGTAAAATTCTATCTCTCCTGGGATGAGGAAAACCTGTATATGGCGGCGGAAGTGACCGAGGATACGCCCCTTGGCGCAATCGAAATGCTCCCCATCGATGGGCAGGACAACCTGAAGCTGTACATCTCCACCGACCCTTCGGCCGATCCCGATCGCCAGGAGTACGGCACGAATGATTTTCTGGTGTACTTCGTGATGATCGAGGGCTACTGGGATACCGCGATTGATCGTTCCATGGTGCCCAAGGACGCGCGTCAGCGTTTCGTAAGCGCGGGCATGGACGGCGGTGAGAGTGTGCTGGAGGGCTATGAGTGCGCTATCGAAATGACCACCACCGGCTTCAACTGGGAAGCGGTGATTCCGTGGGCCTGTTTCTCCAACGATCGGATCGCCGTTTACACCCCTGCGGCAGGCGATTCACTCTCCTGCAACTTTGCCATCACGGACATAGACTACCCCTGCCCCGGTACGGAGTACATCCCGCAGCTTGCCTGGAATGGCACGCTGAAGATTAACTCCAACCCGAGCCTGTGGGGCTCCGTGACGCTGGCAGACTAATCCAGGATTTATAAGACGGGCAGCCGCGAGGACTGCCCGTCTTTTTGTACAAAAAATACTGGATTTTCGCCTTCCGTTGATGTATGCAATGTTTTTCTGGCTCTAGTGCCCAATTTTCTTGTACATAGCAAGCCATATCCCATTTATGATAAAGCCAGGGAAGAAGAGTATCTCTTCGAAAAAGAGAAAGGTGGATGAACCATGAGAAAGCTGTCCCTGCTCCTTGTTGTGGTTATGCTCTTTGGCAGCCTCAGCCTCCCCGCCCTGGCAGAGGAATCCGGCACTCCAGCCAGATTTACCAGCTATGAGCAAACCACTGAAGCGATCACCATCATCCCTGCGAAAGACGCGCAGGTGGAGCTGGGCTATTTACGTGGCGTTACAACAATCCTTGAGGTTGACGGTCTTCAGTTCAAGGACCTCAACGGCAATGGCGTGTTGGACGTCTACGAGGATTGGCGCCAGGACGTAGATGCCCGCGTGGCTGATCTGTACAGCCAGCTAACGCTAGAGGAAAAAGCGGGCCTGTTCTATCACGTGAACACCTGCGGCAACCCCCAGGGCGTGGACTTTGCCGACAGCCGCTATATGTTCTCCACCGAGAGCATTGTACCGGCTGAGAACGCGACCTTTCAGTCCAGGTCGATGTGGTATTACATCAATGTGCTGAACCTTACCTCCCATTTGGACAACACCAATGGGACGCCGGCGCAGCAGATTACCTATCACAACGCGATGCAGGCGCTCGGCGAAGATACCCGGCTGGGCATGCCGATTGTCATTTCCAACGACCGCCAGTACAACGCCTGGGGCGGCATGATCGATACCGCGCACGACGCCTTTGGCGCGGCGAGCAACCTGGAGCTCTCCACCAAGCTGTGGACGCAGTACTCCCTCGAAAGCCGCGCGGTGGGCATTCATCTGGTGCTGCACCCCTACGGGCAGGAGCTCGGCAGTTGGAACGGCGAGGACCCGCAGTACGCGGGCAACATGACCAAGGCGGAAGTCGCAGCCATTCAGGTTGACGGCGGCACCGAGGCCTGCATGAAGCACTTCATCGCCCGCGGCGGCGACTCCTCTTTCCAGAACGCCCGCAGCGATGCGCAGACCGTGGACAACTGGATGACCGCGTGGGAAATCGCATTGGAATCGAACCCCAAGTGGGTCATGACAAACGGCTACGGCACGGGCCTTAGCAACACCGTGCACGTGGACTATGACAAAGAAACCATGGACTATCTGCGCAAAACCCTTGGCTTTGAGGGCATCATCGTCTCCGACTGGGGCGATCAGGGCGACAGCAACTCTGGCGGCACCACGGTTGACGGCGTGGAGATTCTGACCCTGTCGATCCCCGAGCGCTATGCCTACACGATCAACCTTGGCCTTGACCAAATCGGCGCTTTCGCGGTAGATTACGAGAGCGATGGCCATGGCGGACAGGCGAGCCGCGCCGGTGTCGAGGTTGCGCTGGCCGAAGGTCTGATCACCGAGGAACGCGCTTACGAGACCTGCTATCGGGTTCTGAAGGACAAGTTTGAGTTGGGCCTGTTCGAAAATCCATATTCTGATCTGGACTATGCCCTCTCCCTCATCGCCTCGGCTGAATACATTGCTGAGCCGTGGGATATCGTGAATGATACCTTGGCCGCTGCCCGCAACCCGGAGGTCGTTGCGCTTGAGCGCCAGCTACAGACAGAATCCGCCATTCTCATCAAGAACGAAGAGAACCTCCTGCCGCTTGAGAAGGGCATCAAGGTGTATGTCGGCTCCACCGCCTCTGCGCTCACGCTGGAGGGTTACAAAAAGGTGCTCCCGGATTATGCGGAGCTTGTCGAAAACATTGCGGATGCGGACGTCGTCATCGCCGATTGCACACAGATTAACGATGCGGCCGAACTGATTATCGACGATGCAAAGGATGCCGGCAAAACGCTGGTCGTTATCGCCAACACAATTGATCCGGACACCTATCTCGTCGATAACGCTGATGCCCTGTTGGCGCTGACCTTCTCCCGCGGCGCTGACCACGGTACCGGCGCCGGCGGATTCATCACCACCACCGAACCGATCGTCTTCGCGCAGTTGCTATTCGGCGACGCGGAGCCGACCGGCATGGTTGTGAAGGAAATCGCCCGCGATTCCGCCATGGATGGGGCACAGTGGAAGGATCTTGCCGGCGATCAGGGCGCGAACGGGTGGGTTCGCATGATGCTGCTGGCGACCATGAAGACCAGTGAAAACAACACCGTTCCCAATAATTGGGGCGATCCGCTGATCCAGTACCGGTATGGTATGAAGTACGGCGCGGAGCCGAAGTTTGTGTACGACACCCTTGTTCTGCCGCGTGCCACGCACGAGGTGGTGACCGAGTCCAACGGTTCGACCAGAACCAGTTATGAATCCGTGGTGGAAACCAAGGCCAACGAGCCCTTCACCGCCTATGTATTGCTATGGAACAACGGCGACGATGGCATCACCACCGTGCAGGCCAAGTGTGACGGCACGGTTATCGCCGAAAAGATCATGGCCGTCAATGGCGGCAGTTGGCGCGTGGTGGAAATGACCCTGACCATCGACCAGCCCGGCGAACATATCATCTCCGTAGGCGATCTGACAAAGACCATCAACATCACCGAGTAATTTTGAGGGGACCCTACCGCTCGGCAGGAAGCTGA
>JAVBQK010000135.1:0-3787 GCA_031549105.1 Eubacteriales bacterium | reverse complement strand
TCCCCTCCTCTGTTCTTTTGTTTTTTTGGCTTCTCTCGGGCCCCGGGGGGTGGGTGGGCCCCCCGCCGCCCCCCCCCCCCCCCCCGTTCCCCGTCTCCTCCGCGCTCTCCTTTATCTTCATGCAAAGGGAGCGCTGTCATGCGTGATTATATCCTTCGCAGGCTGCTCATGCTGATCCCCGTGCTGATCGGCATCAGCCTGTGCGTTTTTTTTATCATGCAGCTTGTACCGGGCGATGTGGTTAGCGGCATTCTGGGCATTGAACAGACGCCCGAGCTGCGCGCCGCTTGGGAGGTCAAGCTGGGGCTGGATAAGCCCGTTGTGGTGCAGTATTTTAGCTGGATTGGCAACGCGCTGCGCGGCGACTTTGGCGAGTCGTTCCGCACGGGGCTGCCGGTGTTCCCCGAGATCATGAAGCGGTTTGTGATCACGGCGGAGCTGGCGGTGCTGGGCTGCTTCTTCTCGTGGATCATCGCAATACCGCTGGGCATCATCTCCGCGCTCAAGCGCAACAAGCCCGTGGACAAGGCGGTGCGCGTGGTGGCGCTGCTGGGCGTGTCGGTGCCGAACTTTGCGTCGGCTACGCTGCTCATCCTCTTCCTATCGAAAGTGTTCGGCTATTTTTCGCCGGTAAAATATATATCGTTCTTTGCAAGTCCCGGGACGAATTTGGAAATTATGGTGCTTCCGGCGATGGTGCTGGGGTCCGTGATGTCCGGCTCCGTGATGCGCATGACGAGATCGTCCATCCTGGAGGTGCTTAGGCAGGACTTCATCAAGGCTGTCCGGGCCAAGGGCGCATCCGAGCGGATCACCATCTTCCGCCACGCGCTGAAGAACGGCTGCATCCCGATCATCACGCTGGTGGGCATGCAGATCGGCTCGCTGCTGGGCGGCACGGTGGTGATCGAGCAGATTTTCTCCATTCCTGGCCTGGGACAGTATGTGCTGACGGGCATTTCCCAGCGCGACTACCCGGTGGTGCAGGGGAGTGTGCTGTTCATCGCCTTTGTATACGTCATTGTCAACCTGCTGGTCGATGTTCTGTACACCTATGTTGACCCGCGCATCCAGTACGACTAAGGAGGGGAGCAGATGAAAAATAAAGTCATGCAACGTGCGCTCCCCGGCGACGAGGGCGTGTTGACGCTGCTCTGGCGGGATTCGCTGGGGCGTGCGGGGATGTTCGGTATTGCACTGATCATCATTCTGGCGGTGTTCGCGCCGGTGATCGCACGTTACGGCGTGGCGCAGATGCACCCCAAGGCCAAGCTGATGGCCCCGAGCGCCGATTATTGGTTCGGCACGGACAATTTCGGCCGTGATGTGTTCAGCCGCATCGTGTACGGCGCGCGCGTGTCGCTGGTGGTGGGGCTTGTATCGGTGAGCATCGCGGCAGGGTTTGGCTACTTGCTGGGGATGATTGCCGGGTTCTTCGAGGGTAAAGTGGAGAGTGTGATCATGATGATCATGGACATCATCTTCGCGTTTCCGTCCATTCTGCTGGCGCTGTTCATCGTCTCGGCGTTGGGGCCTAGCATCATCAACACGATGATCGCCATCGGCATCGTCAACATTCCGGTGTTCACCCGCACGGTGCGCGCGTCGGTCAAGTCTGTCAAGGCGATGGACTACATCAAGAATGCACGGTCGATCGGTCTGACGCCCGGCAAGATACTCTTCAAGCATGTCACGCCCAACGTGCTCGCGCCGTTCACGGTGCAGGCGACGCTGGCGCTCTCCGGCGCGATCCTCACCGAGGCGTCGATGAGCTTCCTGGGCCTGGGCATTCAGCCGCCGGACCCGTCCTGGGGATCGATGCTGTCCGACGCGCGCAAGTATATGGAAATCGCGCCGTGGCTGGTCATCTTCCCGGCGCTGTTCATCATCCTGACGATTCTCTCGTTCAACATCCTGGGCGACAGCCTGCGCGACGTGCTGGACCCCAAACTCAAGCTATAAGGAGGCGGCCGAATGCAGAATCTTGTAGAGCTTCGCGGCCTCCAGATTGAGACGCCGCGCGGCAAGAACATCATTAAACTGGTCGATACGGTCGACCTGACCATCGGGCGCAAGCAGTCCTTTGGCATCGTGGGCGAGAGCGGTTGCGGCAAGAGCATCACCGCCAACACGCTGATGCAGCTGCTGCCCTACCCGCTACGCGTTAGCGCGGGCACGGCGCGCTTTGCCTCAGAGGCGGGCGAGGTCGATCTGCTGAGCATGCCCATCGACAAGATGCGGTCATTGCGCGGCCGGGAAATCTCCATGATCTTTCAGGAGCCGATGACCGCGCTGGACCCGATTTTCACCATCGAATTTCAGATGCACGAGGTGCTGGAGTTTCACCACAAGAACCTGAGCAAGAAAGAGATGACCGAGAAGTCGCTCGAAATGCTGCGCAAGGTGAACATCCCGCGCCCGGAGCAAACGCTCAAGAGCTACCCGCACCAGCTGTCCGGCGGGCAGATACAGCGCGTGATGATTGCCATCGCGCTGATGAACAGCCCGCGTCTGCTGATCGCGGACGAGCCGACCACGGCGCTGGACGTAACGATTCAGTCGCAGATTCTCGACCTGATGAACACGCTGAAGGAATCGCGCGATACGTCGATCATCATGATCACGCACGACCTGGGCGTCATTGCCGAGACGTGCGAGATGGTGGCGGTCTTCTATGCCGGGCAGGTCGTGGAGCAAGCGCCGGTGGCCGAGCTGTTCCACCAGACCGCGCACCCGTACACGCAGGGCCTGCTGCGCGCGGTGACATCGCTGGGCGGTGCTGCAAAGCAGCTCTACACCATCCCGGGCATCGTGCCGCCGGGCGGTGCATGGGCGAAGGGCTGCCGGTTCGCAGGCCGGTGCGACCGGTGCCAGGAGCGGTGCAAGCGTGAGATGCCCGCGCTGACGGAGGTCGCGCCCGGGCACCTGTGCCGCTGCTTCCTTACCGGAAAGGAGGCCCAGGCATGAGCGAGTATCTCTTGGATGTCCGTCACCTGCAGACGTATTTCCCCATCAAGAGCGGCGTGATGCGCAAGACGGTCGGCCATGTGCACGCCGTGGAGGATGTCAGCTTCAAGATTCGCCCGCGCGAGGTGTTCGCGCTGGTCGGCGAGAGCGGCTGCGGCAAAAGCACGACAGGCTCCAGCATCCTGCGCCTAATCGAGCCGACAGGCGGCGACGTTTTGTTCGACGGCGTCAACATCGCCAAGCTCACGCAAGAAGAACTCCGTCTCAAACGCCGCGATATGCAGTTCATCTTCCAGAACCCCTACAGCTCACTGAACCCGCGTATGAACGTGGGACGCTTACTCACCGAGCCGCTGAAGGTGCACTACAAGCTCTCAGACGCTGAGATGCGCGAGAAGGTCGCAGACATGATGCGCCTGGTCGGCCTCACGCCCGACCAACTCGACCGCTATCCGCACCAGTTCTCCGGCGGGCAAAAGCAGCGCATTTCCATCGCGCGCGCACTGATCAGCCGCCCCAGCTTCGTCGTTGCGGACGAGCCGGTCTCCGCGCTGGACGTGTCCATCCAGGCCCAAATCCTGAACCTGATTATGAGCCTGCAACAGGAAATGGAGCTGTCGCTGATCTTTATCTCGCACGACCTGAACGTCGTGCGCCACATCAGCAACAGCGTGGGCGTCATGTACCTGGGCTACATCATGGAGATGGGCGACACCGAAACGATCTACCGCCACCCGCTCCACCCCTACACCCAGGCCCTTCTCTCCGCCGTCCCCTCCCACGATCCGCTAAACAAGAAGAAGCACATGATCCTGGAAGG
>JAVBQK010000099.1:0-22787 GCA_031549105.1 Eubacteriales bacterium | reverse complement strand
GTTGTGTTAGCATAACAAACTCCATCCCGCCGTGAGGCGAAACATTGGGTTTCCAAAGGGCGAGGCCCTTTGGCGAGGGGTCCAGGGGAGCAGCGCTCCCCTGGCATTCTTTTTTTGCTTTAGCATACCCCCCACCTCGTCCGCATACCTTTCACCATGACGTGGACAGGGAGGGGTTCGGATGGCGAAGGAAAGCACGGCTTCAATCCGGCGCGGCGCAAAGACCCAGTCCCAATTGGGCTCGGTAGTTGCCCTAGCGCGCGGGCTGCTGGCGTCGGTGGCGGTCACGATACTGGGCGTAGTGGTATTTGCGCTGCTGATCAAGTGGCTAGCCCTTTCCGATACGGTGATCTCGGTGCTCAACCAGGCGCTCAAGCTGCTGGCCATTTTCATCGGCGTGAGGGCGTGTGTGGGGCGCGGCGGAACGGGCGGGGTGTTCAAGGGCGCACTGATCGGCCTGGTTTACATGGTGCTGGGCGTGATGGGGTACGCGTTCCTCAGCGGGCTTTCGCTGTCGCCCACCGCGTATCTGGCGGACCTGGGCATGGGCGTGGCGGCAGGCGGATTGTGCGGAATGATTATGTCCAATCTACAGGCGAAGAAATAACATATCTATACATCCGAGACCCGAGGGAAAACCTCGGGTTTTTTTATGCAATCCCCTATATTTGCCGTTTCCGCCCGCGCGTTTCTGTGGTAAAATATGCGGCAGAGGGTTTATAATACCGTAATACCGGAGCCGCTCATGTAAGAGCTGGTTTCGTTTGGGAGGCGCATATGCTACTGTCCGATCTGCACATCCATAGCCGGTTTTCACCCGGATGCACCGAAGACGTGGAGAAAATCTGCCGCAAGGCGATCCAGCGCGGCCTGTATTCCATCGCATTCACTGAGAGGCTCGACATTCTGCCGGGTGACAACCCGGACGAGAGCGGCTACATGGGCCGGGAAGCCGAGCGGCGCCCCTATATGGCCATCATCCGCGAGAAGTATCGGGACAAGCTGGACGTGCTCTACGGCCTGGAGCTGGGCACGCCACAGTTCAATCGTCCCTATGTGGAGGATTTTCTGCGCCAGCGCGATTTTGACGTGATCCTGGGTGCGGCGCACCACCTGCCGGACGGGCGGGACATCCTCAGCCTCCCCTTTGAGACGCGCGAAGACGTGGACGCAGCGCTGCAGGCGTACTTTGAGACGATGCTGGGCGTGGTGCGCATGGGCCGCACGAATGTGATCGCCCACCTGACCTACCCGCTGCGCGCGCTTGGCGCCTTTTCTGATTCGGTCTCGCTTGACGCATATTATCCGGCGCTGGACCCCATTCTTAAGACCGCAGCGCAGCGCGGCATGGCGCTGGAGATCAGCACCCATGGCCTGCGCAACTGGCAGCAATCACTAGAGCCGGACGCCCAACTGATCCGGCGCTTCCGTCTGTTCGGTGGCGACCTGGTCAGCATCGGCTCGGACGCATACACTGTGGAAGAAGTCGGCGCAGGCGTCGAGGAAGCGATCGAGTTTGCCAGCGAGATGGGCTTCACCTACATCACGGTTTTCAAGAACGGCCGTGCAGAGCCGCAGCGAATCTAAAAAAGAGGCCGCCCCATTGAGGGCGGTTTCTTTTTAACAAAACGCAAACAATTCCCTAACGTTTCATTCACGCCGTAACGCTACACTATGCCCAAGCAAACAAAATAACGGGAGGCAACAAAATGGGCAAGATCATGGACACCCAAAGAAAAATCGAGCACGGCGTGGTATCCGGGTACAAGAAAATCGAAGACGGCGTCGTTTCCGGCTACAAGAAGATCGAAAACGGGTTTGTCTCCGGCTACAAGAAAATCGAAGGCAAGTTCGTCGAAGCGTTTACGCAGAAAGACGAGGAGAAGTGAAGGGGGGACGGGGAAACGATGAGAAACGCCAGGGGGATTTTGTCCCCCTGGACCCCCTACCATAGGGCGTTGCCCTTTGGAAACCCAACATTTCGCCTGCGGGCGGGAGGGTTTTCACAGCAGAGATGAAAGCCTTCCCGCCCGCAGGCGAGCATGGGTTTCGAAAGGGCAACGCCCTTCGCGGGGATCCAAGGGGCAGAGCCCCTTGGCGTTCCTTCGTTCTCTTCGTCTCCTTCGCCCCTACCCCAGGTACGCCTTGCGCACCTCTTCGTTGTCCATCAGCTCTTTCGCATCGCCCGAGAGGACCACACGGCCCGTCTCCAGCACGTAGGCGCGGCTGGCTACTGACAGGGCCATTTTTGCGTTCTGCTCGACAAGGAGTACGGTGGTGCCCTGTTTGTTGATCGTTTCGATGATGGAGAAGATTTCCTGCACCAGGATGGGGGCCAGGCCCATCGACGGCTCGTCCATCATGATCATGCGTGGGTTGCTCATCAGCGCGCGCGCTGTCGCCAGCATCTGCTGCTCGCCGCCGGAGAGCGTGCCACCCACCTGTTTTCGCCGCTCGCGTAGACGCGGGAAGCTCTCGAACACCTTTTCATAGTCGCGGCTGATGTTCTCTTTATCCTTGCGGGCGAATGCGCCCATCTCCAGGTTTTCCTGTACGGACATGCGCGAAAAGACATGCCGGCCTTCCGGAACGAGCACCAGCCCCTTCTGCACAATGAGGTGCGCTTCTACGCTTTTGAGGCTCTGCCCTTCAAAGCGGCAATCGCCCTCGCGCGGCTTGATCAGCCCGGCGATGGTGTTGAGGATCGTCGACTTGCCCGCGCCGTTCGCACCGATCAGCGTGACGATTTCTCCCTGGTTCACTTCAAATGAAACGCCCTTGATCGCGTGAATCGCGCCGTAGTATACCTGCAAATCGCTAACTGAAAGCATCGGTGTCGGCATCGTCACTCACCTCCCAGATAGGCCCCGATGACCTTGGGGTTGCGCCGGATTGCATCCGGGGAGCCCTGCGCGATCACCTGACCATAGTCCAGCACAACGATCCGCTCGCAGATGCCCATCACCAGCCCCATGTCATGCTCGATAAGCAGGATCGCCACCGAGAACCGTGTACGGATGCCTTCGATCGTCTTCATCAGCTCCTGCGTCTCGATCGGGTTCATGCCGGCGGCCGGTTCGTCCAGCAGCAGAATGCTCGGGTTGGAGGCCAGCGCCCGCGCAATCTCCAGCTTGCGCTGCGCGCCGTAAGGCAGGCTGTCCGCACGCTTGAGCGCAAACTTCTCCATGTCGAACACGCCAAGCAGCTCCATCGCCCGCGCGGTCGCACGCTTTTCTTCGTTCCAATAGCGTCCGATCCGCAGCACGGCCTCACCCGTGGTGTACTGCATCTGGTTGTGGTAGGCAATCTTAACGTTGTCGATCACCGACAGCTTCTTGAACAGCCGGATGTTCTGGAACGTGCGCACGATGCCCATCTGGTTGATGGCGTGCACCGGCATGCCCACGATATTCTGGCCGTCCATCCGGATCGTGCCGCCAGTGGGCGTATAGACGTTCGTCAGCAGGTTGAACACCGTCGTCTTGCCCGCGCCGTTCGGCCCGATCAACCCGACGATTTCGCCCCGGTCTATGGAAAAGCTCACATTCTCCAGCGCCTTCAGGCCGCCGAAGGATATGCTCAGGTTCGATGCTTCCAGCATGGCCATATCCGTTCCCCCTTGCGGTAAGGATTTCTGCCGAAATCCCTTTATGGCGCGATATCTTCGAACTCGCGCCGCACCCAGCCTATCAGGCAGTTGGCTCCTTATCCTCATTGCGGCAGAACAGGCGGCGCGCAATGCCCGCCAGCGAAAACTCCGCCGTGCCCAGCAGCCCGGACGGGCGGAACAGCATCATCATGATGAGCAGCAGCGAGTAGACCAGCATCCGGTAATCGGAGAAGCTACGCAGCAGCTCCGGCAGCACCGTCAGCACCGATGCGGCGACAATCGACCCCGTGATCGATCCCATGCCGCCGAGCACCACCATTACCAAGTACTCAATCGACTTATTGAACCCGAAGACCTTGGGGTCCAGCACGCCGACATAATGCGCATACAGACCGCCCGCCACCCCGGCGAAGAACGCCGCAAGCGAAAAAGCAAAGATTTTGTAGTAGGTGGTCGGAATGCCGGAGGCTTCCGCCGCAACCTCATCCTCGCGAATCGACAGGATCGCAAGGCCATGGCGCGAGCGCCCCAGCGTAAACATGAACGCCGCCACGAAGATCATAATCCAGAACGTATAGCCAAACGTGGTCACGCGCGGAATGCCGCGAAGGCCGCGCGCGCCGCCGGTAAATGCAAGGTTGACGATGATCACACGGATGATTTCACCAAAGCCCAGCGTGATGATCGCGAGGTAGTCGTCCTTCAGGCGCAGCGTGGGAATGCCGATGATCACACCAAACAACGCCGCGCAAAGGCCGCCCAAGAAGAGGGCGATGGGAAACGCCATGCCCGTGGGAAGTCCCGAATGAATGGAGAACAGAGCCGCGGCGTACGCGCCGATGCCCATGAATCCCGCGTGCCCCAGCGCCAGCTGGCCCAGCAGGCCGGTGGTCAGGTTCAGGCTGACCGCCATAACGACGCTGATGTTGACGCTCATCAGGATGCCCAGGTAGTATTTGTTGATCACCTTGGTGCTGATCAGATAGCTTAGCAGCGCGAAGACGGCCATCAGCGCCGCCATGTTCGCGACATAGGAGCCCAGTCTTTTCTTCATCATACTCATGGTGCTTCGCCCCTACACTTTCTCGGTCGTGCGCTTGCCCAGAATGCCGCCGGGCTTAACCAGCAGTACAATGATCAAGATGCCGAATACGACCGCGTCGGCAAGCTGCGAGGAGATGAACCCCTTCGTCAGGCTCTCGGCGATGCCCATGATGAAGCCGCCCAGCATTGCCCCCGGCAGGATGCCGATGCCGCCCAGCACCGCGGCGATAAACGCCTTCAGGCCCGGGAGCGAGCCCATCGTCGGGGAGACGCTGGGGTATGCGGCGCTGTAGAGCACCGCACCGATCGCCGCGAGCGCCGAGCCCAGCGCGAACGTGATCGAAATGGTGGTGTTGACATTGACGCCCATCAGCTTGGCGGCGCTGGCGTCCTCCGACACCGCGCGCATCGCCTTGCCCATCTTGGTGCCGCGCACGAGCGCCTGCAGGCCCAGCATCAGCAGCACTGCAACGACGATCGTCAGCAGCGTCGTAAAGCCCACGCGCAGATCGCCCAGCACGATCGGCTGCATTTTGAACACGGTAGGAAAGGGCTTGGGGTTGGGCGAGAAGATGAGCTGTGCAGCGTTTTGCAGCAGCAGGCTCACGCCGATGGCGGTAATCAGTGAGGAGATGCGCGGCGAGGACCTGAGCGGCTTGTACGCGATGCGCTCAATCAGCACGCCGAGCGTCGCGCATATGAGCATGGATGCCAGCACGGCCACCCAGAACGGAAGGCCCATCTCGACCAGAACAACCATCGCCACGTAGGAGCCGACCATGATGATATCACCATGCGCGAAGTTGATCAGCCGCACAATGCCGTACACCATTGTGTACCCCAGCGCGATCAGCGCATAGATGCTGCCCACGTGCAGGCCGTTGATCAGTTGGTTCAGGAAGATCATCTGCTCACCTCATCTGTTGACACGCCATGTTTTACCCTTGATATCGGAAGAAGGGAAGGGAGCAACTCTCCCTTCCCCGCCATTGCTAATGTTGCTCAAGTGCGGTGCCCGTTTAGCGCACGCTCTGCCTTAGGGTTCCATGCAAGCGACAAAGGTCTGCTTGCCATCCTTGAAGGTCATAACATAGGCATTCTTGATGGGATCGTTGTGATCGTCAAACGTAATACGGCCGGTGACGCCCTCGACATCGGTCGCCTTCATCGCTTCGACAACGGCTTCAAAATCGGTGCTGCCGGCTTTAATCATCGCCTCACAGAGCACCAGCGCCGCATCATACGCGGTGGCGTTAAACGCGCTGTAGGGCTTCTTGCCGTACTTGGATTCAAACTCGGCGTTGAACGCCATGACCGCGTCAGTGGTTGCATCGGATGCAAAGTGGTCGGAGTAGAAAACGGTCTCCTCCAGCAGCGTCTTGTCATCGATGACATTCTCAATGCCGTTGATGCCGTCCGCGCCCAGGAACTTAACGTTCAAGCCAACCTCGGCCGCCTGCTTGACGATCAGCGCCGCCGGGCCATAGTAGTAGGCAACAAACAGAACTTCGGGGCCCTTGGCCGCGATGTTGGTCAGCTGCGCCTTGAAGTCCACATCGCCGGCAGCACCGGCTTCGTACGCCACAACTTCCTGGCCGTTCGTCTCGGCCTGCGCCTTGAATGCTTCGGCAAGGCCGACGGAATAGTCATCGCCGATATCATAGATGACGGCGACCTTGGTCGCGCCGAACTCATCCTTGGCAAAGTTGGCCATCGTGCTGGCCTGGAAGGGATCCAGGAAGCAGGAGCGGAACACGCTGGGCTTGCCGGTGGTGACATCATAGCTGGTGGAAGAAGCAGAGATCATGGGAATACCGATTTCACCAGCCAGATCGCTCACCGCCAGGGTCGGCTTGCTGGTCACGTCGCCAATGATTGCGACAACCTTATCCTCGTCCACCAACTTGTTGAACGCGTTGATGGCTTCGATCACGTCGCCCTTTTCGTCGTACCAGATCATCTTGACTTTTTCGCCGTTGATGCCGCCGGCGTCATTGAGCTTGTCGATGTAGAGGTTGACGCCTTCCTGCACGGCAATGCCGTACTGGGCAACTTCGCCGCTCAGCGGGGCCAGACCGCCAATGACGACGTCCGCCATCGCTACAGGGGCCATCATGGCCAGGCAAAGCACGACGGACAGCAGCATGGTTACGCTCTTTTTCTTCATAGTTATACCTCCCGGTTTTTTGGCTGGCACCGCGCGGCGCAAACATCTGCAAAACCTGCGGCGCAATTCATACCGTTTATTATAGCACACGACAGCGCTAAAGCAAGGTTTTTTTATGCGAGAAATATACATTTTGCAATTCCACTAACAAGAATCACCATTTTTTCGACAATGTATAAAACCTGCTTCCCCAGGGTCTAAATCCAGGGTATAATGTCGTAACGGAGAAAAGCGGGGTGTACACATGAGGGAAACCGTCCGGCGGCTCGCCGCATACTACGAAAGCGGCCAGACGCGCAGTCCTGCCGCGCGCATCGAAGCGCTGAAGAAACTGCAAAACGCGCTTAGGCGGCACGAAGCCGCGCTGCTGCGCGCGCTGGAGCAGGACCTGGGGAAATCTGCGGAAGAGGCGTACATGACGGAAATTGGCTTTGTATACGCGGAGCTCCGGCATGCCATCCATCATCTGCGGGGCTGGTCGCATCCGCGGTTTGCCCTTGCGTCCGTCGCGCAGATGCCTGCGCGCGGCCGCGTGCTGCGTGACCCATACGGCGTCGCGCTGATTCTCGCGCCGTGGAACTACCCGCTGCAGCTCAGCCTTGCGCCGCTGATTGCCGCTGTTGCGGCCGGCAACTGCGCGGTGCTGCGCCCGTCCTCCCAGGCGCCGAAAACTGCCGAGGCGATGGCCGCCGTGCTCCGCGAGAGCTTTCGTCCCGAACATGTCACTCTCTCGCTTGGAGATTCGCGGGCGGCTAGCGCGCTGCTCGCCCTCCCTTTTGATAAAATATTCTTTACCGGCAGCCCGGCTGTCGGGCGCGAAGTGATGCGCGCGGCAAGCGAGCGGCTGATCCCCGTCACGCTGGAACTGGGTGGCAAAAGCCCGGTGATCGTCGCCGCTGATGCCGACATCCCGCTGGCCGCGCGGCGCATCGTCTTTGGCAAGTTCCTAAACGCCGGGCAGACCTGCGTCGCGCCGGATTACGTCCTCGTCGCAAAGTCGATTGAAAACGCGCTGCTGACATCGCTGTGCGCAGAGATTGCGCGGCAGTATGGCGCAAGCCCGTTGGAGAGCCCGGACCTGCCAACGATCGTGAGCAGCCGCCACTTCGATCGGCTTACCGGCCTGATGGAGGGGGGACGGCTGATCTGCGGCGGGCAGACCGACGCGCGCCTGCGCAAGATCGCGCCCACGGTCCTCACCGGTGTCTCGCCTGATGCGCCCGTGATGCAGGAGGAGATATTCGGGCCGATCCTGCCGGTGCTCACCTTCCGCACGATGGAGGACGCACTGACGATGGTGCGTGCCCGGCCCGCGCCGCTGGCGCTGTACCTCTTCACCCAGGACAAGGATGCCGCGCGCCGCGTGATGCGCGACCTGCCGTTCGGCGGCGGCTGCGTGAACGACTGCGTGGTGCACCTGGCCAGCGCGCGCCTGCCGTTTGGCGGCGTCGGGCAGAGCGGCATGGGTTCATACCACGGCCGTGCGGGATTTGACTGTTTTTCGCGCGAAAAATCGGTGCTTATCGCCTCCGAGCGCTTTGACGTGCCAGTGCGCTACGCGCCGCGCAAAGGAAAGCTTGGCCTTCTTCGCCGAATTATGAAATAGTCATCTGCACTTTCGGGCATAATAGCGCATCCATGGGACATCGACGGATGTCCGGTAAGGAGCGCATTATGCCCGAAAACCCAATTGCTGACAAAACTAACGAGCCCATCTCCGCTTCGCTGGAGTATACGCTCTCCACGCTGCGCGAGGTATTTCGCATGCCGCGCAACATTGACATCCAGATGCGGCGCTTTACGGTATCCGGCTTTGCATGCGCACTGGTCTATATGGACGGCATGATCAACATGTCGATGGTCAACCTGGATGTGCTGGAAGCCGCCATGAACGCCGGGGCCTATGAAGGAGACGCGACCGGACGCATCGACTGGTTGGTCAGCACCGTGCTGACTGTCACCAGTGCCAAAATAAAAGAAGAACTGGATGATATCATAGCTTCCGTGCTGCAGGGCAATGTCGCGCTTTTGGTGGACGGCTGCGCCTCCGGCGTGGATATCGAGGCGAAGGGGTTCGCCAAGCGGTCCGTGGACAAGCCGGTCAATGAGACTGTCATCATCGGCCCGCATGAGGCCTTCACCGAAAGCATGAAGGTTAACATTACGCTGCTGCGCCGCATCATCCAGAGCCCGCGTATGGTTTCCGAGCTGCACCCGGTGGGCACGGGCATCAAGACCAACTGCGCGCTTCTCTACCTGGATGGCGTCGCCAATGAGCAGATGCTCACCGAAATACGCCGCCGTCTGGAGGGCATTAACTTCGACTTTGTGCTCTCCGCGGGCGAGGTGGAACAGCTCATTGAAGATCAGCCGTTTGCACTGATCCCCCAAACCGTCCATACCGAGCGACCCGATCGCGCCGCCTCTTTCCTGATCAGCGGCATGGCCCTGCTCTTTGTAGAGGGAACGCCCATAGCAATCGGCCTTCCCGCAACGCTGCTGCATCTGCTGCACACGCCGGATACCACCGCCATGCGCTTCCCCGCCGGTGCGTTTAAGCGCGCCCTCATCTCTGTTGGCGTAATCGGCACCGCCTTTCTTCCCGCGCTCTACCTTGCCCTGGTGATGTTCCACAATGAAGTGCTGCCGCTGGCGCTGATCACTTCCATCTACCAAACGCAGTCGCGCGTTCCCGTGCCGCTGATCTTTGAGCTAATTTTCCTCAACATCGCCTTTGATCTGATCCTGGAGGCCGGCGCACGCATGCCCGGCGTGCTGGCGCACGGGCTGGGCGTTGTGGCGGCGCTGATATTAGGCCAGGCAGTGGTGGCGGCTGACCTGGTTTCGCCGCTGATCATCATCATCGTGGCGATGTCAGGCCTGGGCTCCCTGATCGTACCGGAATATTCAATGACCATTTCCCTTCGGATCTTCCAGTACATGCTGATTTTTGCCGCGGCAATCGGCGGGCTCTTTTCGCTGCTGCTGGCATTTGTCCTCATCGGCGTGGAGTTTTGCTCCATGACCTCCATGGGCATCCCAATGAACTGGGTCAGCGCTCTCAAGCGCATGCGCAACGAAGACGGCGTGAGCCGGTATCCGCTCTGGCAACAGCGTGTCCGGCTGTACCTATCCAACCCCGCACAATTTCTCCGCGCAAAGGGCCGTATGAGGGCCTGGGAGAACAATAAGGAGGGCGGCAATGGAAAATAACCGTCCCGTACAGTCCCGCATACGCGTCCAGGCAGGGCAAGGCGCTCCGCCATCGGTGGACGGGCACCCGGGCTGGGTACAGCAGAGTGTCCGGCTATATGTGCTGGTTTTCGGCCTCGCGCTGGCAATTCACGGGTTTATGGCCGGCGCGGGTCCGGTGCTGACCAATGCGCGCTCCGCGGCATGGTGGTGTATGGCGCTAGGCGCCCTCTGCGGCATGCTCATCTGGCTGCCGCTCTGGGGTATCATGCGCGGCCAAACAGCGACTAGCCTGGATGAGGCGCTGATCAAAGCTTATGGCAACATCGCCGGGCGTTTGGTGCTGGGGATATTCGCGCTGCTGATGTTTATGGACGCGCTGATCGCGCTGCACGCGGTCGGCAGCGTTGTCCGCCAGTATATGCTGTTTGAAACCAACGAAAAGGTAATCGCCCTGGCCACCCTTGCCGTGGTCGGGTTGTCTCTGCACCGCCGCGGGATCAAGGGGCTGGCACTTTTCATCCGCCTCATCCTGCCTCCGCTGGTGATAGGCCTGGCAGGCGCATGCTACTGCATGCTCAAGTGTGCCAGCCTGGATAACATTTTCCCTTTGCTAGGCAACGATGTAGGTGATACGCTCTGGCAGATTCCGTTTGCTGCCAGCAGCTTTACCGGACTGGTAATGCTAGGTTTCCTGCCGCGCCAGACTGGCAGCGCCAAACCCGTTCGCTTCCGGACAGGGGTATTTACGCTGGTCATCGCCGGGTCTCTGGCCGTTGTGATGACCCTGATCATCAACCTATGTGTTCCGCCGCGTGCCGTGCCCGCCGATATGTTCTGGGGGCATCAGCTGATGCTTTCCGCAGAGTTCATGGAAAGCCGAGCCTTCCGCCTGATATATGTCCTGCTATTGGTGCTCTCCCTCATCGTGTCCATAGGGGTCAGCCTCTATAGTGGACGGCTGATGCTCAGCACGGACAGCAACGCACAGACCGTCTGGCCCATACTGTTGATGTGTGCTGCGCTGGCAGGCGCCTTATTCCTCCCCTCTTCATTTACACTGCTCCTTACCCACAACCTCGTCATATGGCGTTTCCCCGTGGCGGCCGTACTGCTGTGGGTTACGTGGGGCGTGCTGGCATTCAAACGGCGCGGCGGAAAGGCGGCAAAAGCATGAAGCGTTGGACCATCGCATTCATTTTCCTGGCATTGTGCATGATCATCGTTCTGCGTGGGGGCACCGATGTGGAAAAGCAAGCGCTGATTGTCACCATGGGCTTTGACCGCGACGAGACGGGCAACCTGCAAATGTCGCTGCAAGTGCCCAGCGCGGGTGGCGGTGCAGGCGGCACCAGCGAGGGCGGCAGCAACGAAGGCGGAGGCGGCAGCAGCGGGTACGAGTTCATCGAGTGCACGGCATCTAGCTTCGTGGATGCCCTCGCCATTCTTGACGCTGTACTTCCGCTGGAGATCAACTTCTCGCAGATGATACAGATTGTCGTTTCCGAATCGCTGGCGCAAAGCCCATATTTCACCGATGTGCTGGAAGAGCTGCTGACCGCGCCGTTCCTGCGTCAGTCCGCAAGCCTGATCATCTGCCGCGGAAAGGCCGGGGATTTCGTCAAGGAACAGAAGCCCTTCCTGACCGCCCGCCTCTCCACCAGCATCAACAACAGCCTGGACGAATATGTCTCCATGGGAAACATCCCCAATTCCAACATGGGTGAGATCATCCGCCTGTTCAACGGCGCGTGGCGCGACGCAATCACCCCCTACGCCGCCGTCATAAAGGAATTCCCCCCAGAGAAGGCGGAAGACGGGAAGCCGCTGGACACACAGCCGGGCACGCTGCCGCATGAGGGCACCAGCAAGATAGAGTATCTAGGCGCCGCGGTCTTCAAGGACGGGCGCATGGTCGGCACACTAACCGGCCAGGAGATGCACTTTATGTACTTTTTACAGGGGGATATGAAAGAGTTTCCGTTTCTTGTGGGCGACAGGTACTACCGGATGAGCCAATCGATCATGCCGCGCGTCTCGGTGGATACAAGCACCGATCCCTGGACGCTGCATGTGGACGGCAGTGTGAAAGCCAGCCCTCTGCGCCGGGGAGATGGCGACCTCAGCGGTGTACGCGAAGCGTTCCGCAAGGAGCTATATGACTTGCTCAAAAAGCTACAGAGCCTTGGCGTGGACCCGGTGGGTTTCCAGGGAAAGGCCGTCCGCGGATCACTGACCGTGCGCGACTGGCTGGCGTCCGACTGGGATCAGCAGTACCAGCGCGCGGACATTGATATCAGCACCATGGTATCCATTGGGGAAACGCGCTAGCCCTTACAAATGCCCCTGCAATATGGTGGTGACGATGTTGCTCTTGTATAGCGCCGAGCCCAGCTGCGACGCCTGTACCATTTCGCCAAAGCCTTCAAACGGCAGCACCGTCATCAGCACCGGCACCAGCGCGAATATAATGTACACAAAGAAGATGCCGCGCACGACGCCGAACGCGCCGCCCAGCAGCGCATCCAGGTGCTTGAGCACAGGGAACCTGAAGACGTAGCCGATCAGGCCCGTAAGCAGTGTCAGCGCAAGGTAGGCAACGAAGAACACGCCGATGTGGCAGAGAATTGAAACGATCGATGTGACAATCGTCTGGTTGATATACTCGGATACGTTGACGCTGCCAATCGATGCGAACACCTGCTGCGCCATGTTGCCGGACAAAAGCGCGTCAAACGGCGCGGGCAGGTCCGTGCGCGATACGATGTCCGCGATGGTGTTGGCGCTCAGCCCCGCCACGCCCTGCATGGACAGGTCCAGATCGCCCAGGCGGGACGCCGCGTCGGTATAATGAATCAGCGTCTGCACCACGGTTTCGTTCTTGCAGATCGCCGTGGCCAGCGTCGGGCCGATCGCGTAGGCGGCAAACATCGCCAGGAAGAGGCTGACCAGGCCGAACACAGACGTGATGAAGCCCCGGTAAATGCCAAACAACAGGCTCAGGCCCACGATGCCCAGGATTGCGTAATCAATGACGTTCACCCGCCGAGCCTCCTTTTTCTATCCAATATGAGACGCCCTAATAAGACGCCGCCGCGCGGCGGATTTATCCCGGCCGCTATAACGGCAGCTTAATGATGCACACGTCGTCCCCCAGCGCCATCACCGCATAGCCGCCATCCAGCAGGCAGATGAAGTCGGTCACATTATAGCCCAGGTGCGCGTTCTTGAACGACTTGGAGCCATAGGGCGCGAAATAGACAATATTCGTTCCAAAGCCGTAGATTCCCTTCTCACCAAGCGCACTGGCGAAGCACGGCGACAGCAGGCGCAGCGATTCCATCGTGTAGTTTGTCACCAGGCGAAGCTCCGAGAACGTCGTTCCGCTGGAGGCGCTCATCGGCTCCAGCAGCGCGTAGGTGTTCTTGCCAATGGAGCGCACCTGGTTGATGCGCCAGCCGTAGACCAGCACCGGCGAGAGATCTGTCTGCTCCACGCACTTGTAGTTGTAGGGGCGTATTTTGGACGTATCCACGACCATCATCAGGTTGTTGTGGATGTACACGCGGTAGGCCATCTGGTCGTTGAGCTCCACCGCGCCGGTGGACATGCGCCCGGGCTGATAGGTGGCCAGCTTCGTAATCGGCGCGTTGCCCGCGATGTCCAGGCCCATGACCCACATTGTTTGTTCCCCGGATGAGAAAAAGCCAATGTCCAGGAGGAACAAATCGTCCACCGCGATGCTCTCCAGCAGCGTGCCGGTATGGCTGATTACGCGCAAGGTGCTGCTCGTCTCCGACCCGATGCACGCGGCCACATACGAACTGCCAACCCGCGCGAAGCGGATAGGGTTATCCATGCGGTCCACATAGGTCGGCGTGCCGTTTTTGTCCAGCACATGCAGCTGATAGCCCGTCCACAGCACAATCATGGACCCATTGGTGACATAGTCCGCGCCGCCGCCGACGGTGTACTGCCACTTTGTCGACCCGCTGGGTGTAATGCAGCGCAGCGTCGCGCCATCATAATGCAGCACGTTCTGCCCCAATGGCTGGATATTGTCGGTGGGCGCGGCGTTCAGCTTGACGAGCTTGTTGGAGCCCGCAATGAGGTTGCTGATCAGCATAACGATCAGTACACACGCGATAAGCGCGCCGGCAAGTAAAATAACGGCGCGCAAAACGCCCCGCATGGGGCTGGGTTTACGGCCGCCCGGCGCGCGATGCCCCGGGATGCCGCTCTGTACATAATTCTTTTTCGTCGCAATTCCCTTTTTTTTCTGCATATCCCGCTATTTGCTCCGGACCGCACGGCGCAGGTCATCCAACAGGCTGGTGACGGTCGCGTCCGTGCGCGCATCCCCGGCAATCTTGTCGCACGCGTGGATGACGGTGGTATGATCACGGCTGAACGCCGCGCCAATCTGCGTGAGCGACATCTCGGTCATCTCACGGGTGAGGAACATGGCGACCTGGCGCGGCACGCTCACCTTGCGGTTGCGGTGCTTGGCGCGCATGTCCGTCATTGAAATATCGTAGTAATCGGCCACCGTCTGTTGAATCAGGTCACAGGTGATGCGCCTCGGGTCCTTCACGGCGGCGATGTCCCGCAGCGCCTCTTCGGCCAGCTCCTCGGTGATGGCACGTCCTGTCAGCGTCGCAAACGCCACCACGCGCGTCAGCGAGCCTTCCAGCTCGCGGATGTTGGAATCGATCCGGCTGGCGATCAGCGTCAGCACGTTGTCGCCAACGGGAAGGCGCTCGGTATCGGCCTTCTTGCGCAGGATGGCGATGCGGGTCTCAATGTCCGGCTTCTGGATGTCGGCGATCAGGCCCCATTCGAAGCGTGACACCAACCGCTCCTCCAGCTTGGCGATCTCCTTCGGCGGCTTGTCGCTAGAGATGACGATCTGCTTGCCTGCGGTGTGCAGCGTGTTAAACGTATGAAAAAACTCCTCCTGCGTGGAGTCGCGCGTCGCGATGAACTGGATATCGTCCACCATCAGCACGTCCACATTGCGGAAGCGGTTGCGAAACTCGGCGTTCTTGTTGTTCTTGATCGCGGAAATCAGCTCATTGGTGAAATTCTCGCTGCTAATATAGAGAAGGTTCGTCTCCGGAAACTGCTGGCGGATATGGTGGCCGATGGCGTGCATCAGGTGCGTCTTGCCAAGGCCAACGCCTCCATAGATGAACAGCGGGTTGTACGCCTCCGCCGGGGCCTCTGCAACGGCCAGCGATGCCGCATGAGCGAAGCGGTTGGAATTGCCCACAACAAATGTAGAAAACATGTATTTGGGGTTCAGCGCATACGGCGTGGAAGCCGCCTGAGATTCCCCGGCGTCGCCCGGCAGGATGGCCTGCGCCTCCTGCGCGGTGAGAAACTCCACCCGGAACGTGCGGCCTGCGGCCTGGGCGATCGCGTTGGTGATCAGCAGCGCATAGCGCGAAACAACGGTTCTTTTGATGAACTCTGTCACTACCTCCAGGTAGAAGGCATCGTCCCTGATGATCAAGGGCTTGAGCGACGCCTCGATCCATGCGTTATACGATACCTCGTTCATGTCCTCGCGCAGCAAACCACATGCTTTCTCCCAAATCACGGCCTCGTTCATTGCATGAGCCTCCTTGCCTGCGCGAACGCTGTGCGCGGCGAAACGAATTTATCCACAGTGTTATCAACAGGCAAAGCCCTACTCCCGAGGAGATACCGCTCCTATGATAGCAAAAAGAGCCTCGTATTTCAAGCATTTGCCAAGGTTTTCCACGCTTTTCATGGCAACGCGAACGCCTGTACGAGGCACGCGAAATGTAGCGGTTGGCAGCAAAGTTATCCACAAGCGCTAGTGAGCCAGCGTCAAAAGGAGACAAAAAGCCTGCCAAACGGCAGGCCTGGCGCGAAAAAGTTAATCATTTGAGATAGTTTGTGTACCCATACGGCGAATGTGTTACAGCGAGTTCACGAGGTTGAACAGCTCGCGGTTGAAGTGATCTTTGCGGTTCTCCTGCAGGCGCAGCGCCTGGATGATCGGCATGGAGAACACGCGCCCTTCCTTGACGCCGATGACCAGGTTCTGCTGGCCGTCCATCAGCAGCTGCACGGCCAAGTACCCCGCCTCAAACGCAAATGCCGCGTCATACGCAGAGGGTGATTCGCCGCGCTGCGTGTACCCCAGCACCGTGGAGCGTACCTCCACAGGGTTGCCGGCTGCGTCATGGCACAGCCGCTTGAGAATGGACGCGAGGCGAAGCGAGCTGATGGTTTCACCCGGATAGCACTGCTTTCCGCGCTCCATCAGGAAGCCATAAACATCAAACGGGGCCATCGAGCTGGAGCTGTACGCGCCCTCCGCCACGACGATCGTCGCGCGGGTGTTGCCGCCATCCAACTCATGCTGCAGCCGCTTGGCCACCTCTTCGATGCTCCAAGGCACTTCCGGCACAATCACAATCTCCGCACCGGCAGCCACCGCCGTGCGCAGCGCGATGTCGCCGCAGGCGCGGCCCATCACTTCGACCACGTGCGGCCGGTCATGCGAGCGGGAGGTGGCGCGGATCTGCCGCACGGCCTCCAGACAGACATTGACGGCGGTATCGTATCCCAGCGACATTTCCGTGTACGCCAGGTCATTGTCGATGGTGCCGGGGATGCCGATACAGGGCATGCCCAGCTCGCACAGGCGCATCGCGCCGTTGAAGCTGCCGTCGCCGCCGATGACGACGATCCCCTCCACGCCGATGGCGATCATGTTCAGCACCGCGATCAGCCGCACAACAGGGTTTAAAAACTCCTTGCACCGCGCGGTGCGCAGATGCGTGCCCGGCCTGTCCGCAATGTCCAGAACGGTGTCGATATCCAGGTTGACATAGTCGCTCTGGTACGCGGGGAACGTATGAATAAAGGAGCTGAAGTCCTCAGCGAGGCACAGCCGCTCCCGGTACTTGTTCAGGAAATGGCGAAAATCGGGAAACGAGCCGCCCATCTCGCCGCGCACAGCCTTCTCCAGTGCCGCAAGCAGCACCGTATCCACAGGGTCGTCCTCGATCACCTCATGCGCGCGCGCAAAGAACGCGCTCATCAGGGACGGGTCCTGGCGGATCAGGCCATTGTTGCCACGAATGATGCCAATGAGCGATATGCCGTAATGCGCCGCAGAGCGCGCAACAGCTACCACCGCGGCGTTCATGCCGGGCGCATCTCCACCGCTTGTCAGCACCGCAATCCTTTGCATCAGAACGTCTCCTTCAGCACAAGCCGTGATCCATCAGCACCTGCCGCGCCTCGACGGCCTCCAGCTCCGGCACCATCAGCTCGAAATAGTTCTCCTCATCGCGCAGCTTTCGGTACACAGGGGCAAGCTTAACCAGGAATCCCTCGGACTCCAGCCGCTCCCGCGCCGCTTGCGCAATTGCCAACGTTTTAGCCATGTGAATGACCATCCACACGCGCGCATTCCCTCCAATTGACGGCCGGGGGTATCGCGCCGCCAGTTGGGATTATAGCATGACAACCCCCTGCGCACAAGCAAAAACATAACGTTTATCCAAATTGCCCGGAACCTCCATGTGGATACGACCATTTTGTCCATAAAGATACTACCGGTCCTCCCGCGGCGCCGCCGTGGGCCTTTCCGATACCGCAAACCAATCGACGATTCCCTCCCCAATGGCCGCCGCCATGCGCTGCACATAGGCATCCGTCCGCAGCAGCGCCTCCTCCGCGGCGTTTGAGAGAAAGCCGCATTCTACCAGCACCGATGGAATGCCAAGCGAAAGCATGTAGAAATCGCCAGGCAGCGCTTCCCGTTTTCGCTTGGGCGAGAGCTCCTCCACCATGCTCGTCTGCATCACTTCCGCCAGCGCCCGGCTGGCTTGGCAGTCCTTGCGGAAGAACACCTGCGGACCCGCCTGGCTTTTGTCGCGGTACTCGTTCATGTGTACGCTGACGAGCAACTCCGATTGCCCCAGCAGCACCAGCTCGGCCCGGCGCTCCATGTCCTGGCGTTTTTTGCGCATCTTGGGGTTGGGATCGCACAGCGCATAATCGCCGTCGCGGGTCATCACAACCGTCGCGCCAAGCGAGTACAGATAGTCCCGCAAGGCTAGCGACACATCCAGGTTGTACGCCTTCTCCCACCGGCCGCCGGGCGCGCGGGCGCCGCCATCATACCCGCCGTGGCCGGGGTCAATGGCGATAATGCGCCCCTTCAGCGGTCCATCCGCTGCTGGCGCCGTCACGCGGCTCGCCGCACCATCTGGCAGCAGCAGGCCGATCAGTGCCAGGCCCGCAAGCAGCGCGCAAAGGCTGCGGCGTATGCGCCGTATTGCCCACTTTTCCACAGGCAGCCCTCCGTTTCGGGCATCTGTATGCCCTGCAGGCCGGAATCATGCGGGCAAAAACCAGCGCCAGACCGATGGTCGGTATGAGGGCCTGATGTCGGCTATTGTCGCATACAGCCCCTCGAGACAGCGCAAAGCGTTGCTGAGGGCGGCTTTGCCACATGCCCCTGGCAAAATAGCGCGAATTGCGCGAAAAAGCGGAAATCACGCTATACCCCAACCTTTCCACATCATCCACAAGTTTATCCACAGAAAAGGTCCGTTTGCCGCCTCGTTTTGGCCATTTATCCACAGGATGCTGCCCACAAGGGGTGTGGAACGAAAAAGTTATCCCCATTTCTTTGCCCAGACCGCCTTCCTTGCCCCCAAACAAACCAGGGTTCAAAACCCGTACTTTGGTCGGTTATTGCGATTGGGCGTATAAAAAGCCGATTCATTTCGTTTCTGTGTACTTTCAATCAACATTTCGCGAAAGAAATGAAGACGAGAAGCCCGCAAAAAGGCGGCCCCCATCACTGGAAGGCCGCTGTACAGGACAGAATATGGATGGGATCAGTCCACGCGCGCGATCGCTAGGCGCGCTCCCGGCTGCGCATTCAGCCGCAAATCGGCGATTTCCCCACACATCAGGCGGAAAAAGGCGGCGCTGCCAATCATCGCGGCGTTATCCGTACACAGCAAAACTGGCGGGATGTAGCACGGCAGCCCCATGCGCGTCGCCCCGGCCTGTAGCTCCCGCCGCAGCAGCGAGTTGGCCGCGACGCCACCCGCGACGGCGACGGCCCGGGCATGCGTCTCCGCCGCGGCCAGCAGCGTCTTTGACACCAGCGCATCCACCACCGCCTTGCGGAACGACGCTGCGATGTCGGCGGCGGGCACCTCCTGCCCAGACTGCCGGAGCGTGTGCACCCGGTTGATCAGCGCGGTCTTCAGCCCGCTGAAGCTCAGATCGTACCGGCCATCCAACTTGGCACGTGGCAGCGGAATTGCGTCCGGATTGCCCTCCTCCGCCAGCACGTCCAGGCGCGGTCCACCCGGGTACGGAAGCCCCAGAACGCGCGCCGCCTTGTCAAATGCCTCGCCCGCAGCGTCGTCCTGTGTTTGCCCCAGCAGCACATAGTCGCCATAGTCCCGCACCGACAGGATGTGCGAATGCCCACCGGATGCCACCAGGCAGACGAATGGCGGCGAAAGTTCTGGATACGCAAGATAGTTTGCGCAGATATGCCCTTCGATATGGTTGACCGACACCAGCGGCAGCCCCGCGGCATACGCCAGCGCCTTGGCGCTGCTGACGCCGACAAGCAGCGCGCCGACCAAACCCGGGCCACTCGTCACCGCGATGGCATCCACCTCATTCAGCGAAAACCCCGCTTCCATCAGCGCCTGCTCTACCACCGGGTCCACCGCCTCAATGTGCTGCCGCGACGCGATCTCCGGCACGACGCCGCCAGACAGCGCATGCGTGTCCACCTGCGACGCGATAACGCTGGACAGTATCCGCCGCCCATCCTCTACAACGGCGGCGGCGGTTTCATCGCAGGATGTCTCGATCGCCAGGATGCGCGCATGCCCGGCGCGCCGCAGCGTGGTCGCCTTTTCCGCGCATAATTCTGCGTAGTTCACGTTTTGCTCTTCCTTATATAGATGTACTTGATGCCAAGTGCTGCCGCCAGCAGGCATGCGGCACCGGCGGCAAACCGCAGCGCGACTGTTCGCACGGCACTCATGAAGAACTCCAGCGGCAGCATCTGGATCAGCATTGATTCCGCCGGGTCCAGCAGCCACAGGTCGTTGGTGAAGACCAGCTCGTGCATCGCGGTAAACCAGCCGTCAAAGTCGATCATCGCCCAGACGCCAATGAACGCCGCCACACCCGCAAACAGCGCCATGCCAATGAACAGACCATTCGCCAGGCGCACGCGATCGCCGGCGAAACCGGCGATGAACAGCAGGATGAGCGATACAATGAAGCATACCGTCGCGATCGTCCGCGCGCCCTGAAACAGGTCCAACACATCCACCATGTGCAGCGCTTCCCGCTCCGTAAACAGCTCCGATAGTGCCGGCGCATCACCTGACAGGTATGACACCAGTTCCCGTGCCATCGCGTCAAACGGCGGCGTTTGCGGGTATGTGTCTACCCGAAGCGCAACCGACGTCACCGCCGCATAGAGCAGCGCCACCAGCAGCATGAACCCCGCCAGCGCGGCAGGGAGCGTTACGCGAACTCGCTTTGTCATGGTATTTCCTCCCGCAGAAACAGGCGGACGGGCACCCCGTCGCTGCCGGGGAGCGAAAGCGGTAGACAGCGCATCTCGTACCAGCCGGGGGCAAACCCTTCCAGCGCGGCGTTTTCCAAGATGGTCACACCACTTTCCAGCAGCAGCTTGTGCACTGCCCATTCTGTCTCGCCGCTGCCCACGGACAGCGCATCCACGCCGATCACCGCGATGCCCGCACCGATAAGCCACTCCGCTTCGGCAAGCGTGAAGCCTTTCCCAAAGTTCTTCAGCAGCACGCGCGGTGCACGCAGTGCCGCAAAGTCCGGCTCCGCCCAGTCCAGCAACTGCGCCATTCCGCTCAGCCGGTCCACCGGGATCGTCTCCGCGCAGGCCGGAAGGCCCACATGCGCGGGCGCATCCAGGTGCGTGCCGCAGTGCGCGCTCATCGCCAGCACGGACACGTTCCAACCCATGTTCTCCGCGCAGTACAGCAAATGCCGCTCAAACGCGGGATCGGTCGCGCAGACCCGCATGCCATTCTCAAGCGGCCGCGTCGCGTCGCGCCAGCGGCGTTCGTCGCGCAGCATAACCAGAAAATCACCGCGCTTTGTCTCTGGGGCAAACCCAAGCCGCCGGTAGACTTTGCGCGCGCGGGCGTTCCACTCGTACACTGCCAGGCGGAACATCGCTGGATGAAATGCATCGCGCAGCCAGGCAAGCGCGCTTTCCGCCGCAAACCCGCCGATGCCCTTTCCTGTCATCTCCGGACGCAAGCCCAGGCCAAAATCCAGCGCATCCGGCCGCGCAGCATACACATCCGCCGCCACACCAACCCGCGCCGCCTCGCCCCAGCAGAAAAAGCCGCATAGCGCGCCATCCGCGTCGCAAAGCGCGCGATACTGGCCGTTCAGTAGTGCCTCCGTTGTCTCGCCATAAACGTCATACGGGGCGGCATAGCGCCACCCCGAAATATCCTGTGCGTCCCCGGGCGTCAGTTCCCTAGCGAAAAAGCGCATGCCGCCTCCTATTGCATCTGTAGGTACGCGGTAATGAACCCGTCAAGCTCGCCGTCCATCACGCTGTCCACGGCCCCGACCTCAAACCCGGTGCGGTGGTCCTTGACCATCGTGTAAGGCTGAAAAACGTAGGAGCGGATCTGGCTGCCCCACTCGATCTTCTTCATCTCGCCCTTGATGTCCGCCATCCGCTCTTCCTTCTCGCGCTCACGCAGCTCAATCAACTTGCTCTTGAGCATGCGAATGCAGACCTCGCGGTTCTGCACCTGGGAGCGCTCGTTCTGGCACTGCACGACAATGCCGGACGGGATATGCGTCATGCGCACCGCCGAGTCCGTGCGGTTGACGTGCTGACCGCCCGCGCCCGACGCGCGGTAGGTGTCAATGCGGACTTCTTCCATATTAAGAACAAACTCGCTGTCCTCGATGATCGGCGCGACATCCAGTGACGCAAACGACGTATGCCGCCGGGCCGATGAATCGAACGGCGAAATGCGCACCAGCCGGTGCACGCCCTTTTCCGAGCGCAGGAAGCCATACGCGTTCTCGCCCGAGACTTCCCATGTCGCCGACTTTGTGCCCGCCTCATCGCCGGGCAGCAGATCGAGCATCTTCACCGTAAAACCCTTGCGCTCGCAGTAGCGCAGGTACATCCGGTGCAGCATGCCCGTCCAGTCCTGCGCCTCGGTGCCGCCCGCGCCCGCGTGCAGCGAGAGGATAGCATCGTTGCGGTCATACTCGCCGCGCAGCAGCGTCTCCAGCCGGAGCGCCTCCACATCCACCGACAGCGCCGTCAAATCCGCGACTACCTCCGGCACCATCGCCGGATCAGCCTCCTCGTCCACCAGCTCGATCAGTGCCTCAATGTCCGTCGCACGCTCGCCAAGCGACCTGAAATGCGCCAGCTTGTCCGACAGCTGCTTTGCCCGCCGGTTGATCTTCGTCGACCGCTCCAGATCATTCCAAAACTCCGGCTCGGCCATATCCTGTTCAAGCTCCCTTAACTCGTCCGTCAGCGCGGGCAAGTTAAAGGGAGTCACCCGCTTCGTTGATTCGATCGCGCAGCGCCTTGAGATCCGCCCGCGATTGATCCAGTTCCATCATGGGTTCAACGTTCCTTTCTGTTAGGTTGCGAAGAGAGAGGACGAGGGGAACGCCAGGGGGACGCTGTCCCCCTGGACCCCCTGCCAGGAG
>JAVBQK010000117.1:0-3160 GCA_031549105.1 Eubacteriales bacterium | reverse complement strand
AGTATGAATTGAAAGAAGCCACGCTGTACACGGCGTTTCGCCGTTTGGAAGAGGCAGGCTGCATTTCCTCCTACTGGGGTGATGAAAAGTCGGGCGCCAGGCGGCGGTATTACGCGATTACGCCCCGTGGGCGCGTCGCGTTTGCCAAGATGAAGGCGGAATGGGATACGTCCAAAGAACTCATTGATACTTTGATCGCCGAGGAGGATGAGCCTTATGCAAATTAGGTTTATCAGGATGATTGATGACCTATTCAAGGATGCACCCCAGTCGCTGAAAACGCTGGAACTGAAAGAAGAAATGGTGCAGAACCTCATGGAGAAGTACCGCGACCTGATCGCGGAGGGCAAGACGGACGAAGAGGCATTCCGCATTGCCGCAGGCAGCCTTGGCGATATGCGCGAGCTAGTGCGGGAGCTGCGCCGCGAGGCGGGCGAAACTGTCACCGTAGGTCCATCTGAAGAGGCGGAAACCTACACTACGTCCGAGGAGCCGGAGGTTGCTACTGCCACGATCCCCGTGATGACGGAGGACGAAGTGCGCCGCCGCTCAGCGATGACAACGGCGATTGCGGTGATGCTCTTCATCATCAGCCCCGTTCCGTTTTTCTTTATGGGCAGCCGCATCAGCTCACTATTGATGTTCTCAATGGTTGCGGCGGGCATTGGCCTGTTGGTGTTCAACAGCCTGCTGAAGGGCAAGACAAAGCCTGCATACTATGCGCCGAGTGAGGAGCCCCAGGAGGCGAGCGCAGAGGAGGCCCGCGACATGCGCGAAAGGCGCCCCATGCGCGGCGCGCTGATGAGTTCCTTCTGGCTGCTAGTGACGGCATTCTACGTCATCTTTAGCTTCCAGACGGGCATGTGGCATATTTCATGGGTGATCTTTCTGTTTGCGTCCGCGGTCAATAGCCTGTTGAGGATTCCGGGTGTGCGCAAGCCCAAGAAAATATTCGGGCTACTCTCCGGCGCGCTGTGGACCGCCACAACCGGCATGTACTTCATCATCAGCTTTGCGACCGGCGGATGGCACATCACTTGGATCATCTTCCTGATTGCCACCGCGCTCAATAATGTGCTCAAGGCGTACCTGGATATTCACAGAAAGTAGGTGTCGTATATGCACCGTTCCCCTGTTCTGCGCATCTGTATCTGGGGTCTGGTGGCCCTGGTTCTCATATCGGTGCTGCTGTTCGGCCTTTCCGGCCGCAGTGTTTTCAGCCTGGCCGGAATCTCTTTCAACATAGGCAGCTTTGGCACCACCTTCCATTATGCCAATGCCGATGAATATAACGCGGGCGCCACGACACTCTCCAGCGCCTCGATCAGCGGAATTGACATCCATTGGCTTGCGGGCTCCGTTACCGTGCGCGTGATCGATGGAGAGAATATCGTCATCAACGAGAGTGCCGGCCGTTCTCTGGAGCAGCACGAAGTCCTGCGCTATCGTGTCAAGGACGGCACGCTGACGATCCAGTACTGCGAGTCGCGGAGCGGCTTTCAGTGGACCAACATGCCCTCCAAGTCGATGGAGCTGTTGATCCCCGCATCACTGCTTCTTCGTGAACTGGATATCGAATCCGTCTCCGGTGGTGTGAAGGTAGAAGGCGGAGCGATGAGCATTAGCTCCATCTCCGTTGAGTCGGTATCGGGCGGCGTTACCCTGCGGAACATCGAAAGCAGTGATCTGTCAATCGAAACGGTCAGCGGGAGTGTCGTAGCCGAGGGCGCATTTGGCAAGATCGATGTGCAAAGCGTCTCCGGCGGGCAAACCCTGCGCCTGAGCATGCTGCCCCGCTCGCTAAAAATGGAGACGGTCAGCGGATCGCTCCGCATCACCTTGCCGGAAAATGACGGCTTCACCGCGCGGCTGGATAGCGTCAGCGGCGGCCTTCGCTGCGACTTTGCCCAGTCGACAGGCAAAAGGGCTGTTCAGTATAAGAGTGGCGGCGTAGCGTTCGACCTGGAGTCCATCAGTGGCAATGCGACCATTGAAATGGACACGACGCTGGCGAAGCCGACCTCCGAGAAACCCGCTGTGGTCAAGCCGACCGTACAGCCCACTGTCTCCCCCGCCGCCACGGATGGCAATGTTCCCTCCGGCGGCCGGAAGTTCTAGCTCACAAATCGCTCTGTTTTCAGCAAACGCCCCGTTGACGCGGGGCGTTTGTTGCGCTATCCTGAGAAAAACGCTGAAAGAGAGGTCCTTTCATGAGCATGGTAACCTTGCAAAACGGAACACTGACTGTCTGTATCAGCACGCTCGGCGCGGAAATCCAGAGCATACGGGACAAGAACACGGAGTACATCTGGCAGGGAGATGGCGTGCATTGGTCCAAGCATGCGCCGGTGCTGTTCCCCATCGCCGGGCGGCTGAAGCAGGACACATATTTCTACAATGGAACAGCCTATTCGCTACCCCAGCACGGTTTTGCCCGCGAGCGGGAGTTCATCGTGGAAACGCAAAGCGAGACGAGCGTAACCTTCCTCCTTGCCGGTGATGCGGCAAAGCACCCCGGCTATCCGTTCCAGTTTGCGCTGCGTGCGCGGTATACGCTGGAAGGCAATTCCCTGCGCGCCGAGACGATTGTCGAGAACCTAGGAGACACCCCGCTCTACTACAGCGCCGGTGCACATGAAGCATACGCCTGTCCCGAGGGCATCGAATCCTACTTGCTGGCCTTCGAGCATGAGGAACCACTGGACAACTACGTAATGGAAAGTGGGCTGTTGACGGACAAGACCGAGCGCGTTCTGGATGCGGGCAATGTGCTTCCCATCACGCCCAGCCTCTTCGCCCATGATACACTTGTCCTTCGCAAGCTAACCTCCCGCAGCGTAACCCTGCAAGGCCCCAAGGGCCGCCGTGTGCGCGTTGATTTCCCGGACTTTGACTACCTGCTCGTCTGGACCCAGCTAGGTGCGGCATACGTGTGCATCGAGCCCTGGAACAACCTTCCGGAGCTTGCAGGCACGGACCAGGACATCACCCACAAACCGGGCATGATCGCCGTAGCACCGGGCGCGCAGAGCGCGTTGGCGCATACGATGGTGTTTACGTGTGAGGGGTAAGGGAGGAGACGGGGGGGGGGGGGGGGGGGGGGAGTGCCCGCCAGCGGCGGGGCGGGAGGGCGGGGCAGCGAAGACCAGCACGGAAGACA
>JAVBQK010000025.1:0-5253 GCA_031549105.1 Eubacteriales bacterium | reverse complement strand
CCCTTTTCCAGCCGCGGGCTGGGGTGCCGCTGGGGGGGGGGGGCGGGGGGGCCCCGCCCCCCCCCCGGCCGTTCTTTTCGTCATTCCCGTTGCAACCGGTTGCATATTGAAGAATAATTCTGTATAATAGATGTGCCCATTGTACAATATGTAGGAGGGAAGTACATGAAAAAACTGTTTGCCCTGCTGCTGTGCGTCGCTATGCTCTTTGGCATGGTCGGTGCGGTCTCTGCCGAGGCGGCTAAGCCACTAATCGGCATTCTGGCTCCGGCTACAACCCACAGCTGGGTCATGGGCGTGGCGTACTATGCCGAGGCGATGGCCAAGGAACTTGGTCTGAACTACAAGATTTTTATCTCTAGCAACGCCGCGGAGATGACCGCGCAGCTGGATGACCTGATGACGCTGGGCGCGAAGTCCATCGTGATGTTCCCGCAGTGGGAGGGCATGGAAGTGCCGGTCGCGGCCGCAGTGGAAGCGGGCATCAACATCGTCAACTTTGATATCGCCATCAACGTGGACGGCGTGTACCGCCTGTCCGGCGATAACGAGGACATGGGCGTGCAGGGCGCGCATTACATCGCTGAAAAGCTCGGAGGCAAGGGCAAGGTCGTGATCCTGGATGTGCCGACCAGCGGCTCGGTCGCCGAACTGCGCAAGAAGGGCTTCGTTGAGACCATCGCCGAGATCGCGCCGGATATCGAGATCATCGGCACGTACGCCACCAAGTTCACCCGCGAGGATGGACTCATGGACATGGCGGACATTCTGGTCGCCAACCCGGAGATTGACGCCGTGTACTCGATGGACGATGAGACGACCATCGGCGCGCTACAGGCGATTGTCGAGGCGGGCCGCACGGATATCAAGGTCATCACCGGTGGCGGCGGATGCCAGGAGTACTTTAACATGATGCCCGATTATGCGGACATCTGGCTGCAGAGCGCCACCTACCACCCCTCGATGGTCAAGGACTGTGTTCAGATGGCGCTGGACCTAGCCGAGGGCAAGGCGGTGGAGCTGGTTGTCATCATCCCCACGACGATCGTGGACCGCGACAACTGCGCCGACTTCCTTGACGCATCCAGCCCGTACTAAGTGAACTAAAATACCTGAAGGGACTGCTCCCGGGCAGTCCCTTCTTTCGGATTCTGAGGGGAAGCGGGGAGGGACGGCCCGATGGCGCTTTCGATGCGCGGCATCGTCAAGGCGTTTGGCGCCAACGAAGTGCTGCATGGCGTGGACTTTGCGCTGGCCAGCGGAGAGATTCGCGCATTGATCGGCGAAAACGGCGCGGGCAAAACCACGCTGATGAACATCCTGGGCGGTGTGCTGCATGCCGACCGGGGTGAGATCACCGTGGACGGGAAGCCCGTACGCTTTGATACGCCGCGCGCTTCGCTGGACGCTGGCGTCGCGTTCATCCACCAGGAGCTGAACCTCATCAACGACCTGGCGATATATGAAAACCTGTTCATTGGCCGCGAGATTCGCAGGCGCGGTGGCTTTCTGGATGCGGACGCGATGTGCGGGCAGGCTGGGGAAATATTCTGCGGCATGGACATCGCGCTGGACCCCAAGGCCATGGTGCGCGATCTGGACGCATCGTACAAGCAGGTAGTGGAGATCGCGCGGGCGCTGCTGATGCGCGCGCGGATTATCATCATGGACGAGCCGACCACATCGCTGACGGAGACGGAGATCGCCCGCGTGTTCGCGATGATGCGGCAGGTGAAGGCGCAGGGCGTGTCCATCGTGTTCATCTCGCACAAGCTGGGTGAAGTGCTGGAAATCTGCGACGCGTACACGGTGCTGCGCGACGGACATGTGGTGGCGAGTGGGCAGACGGACGGCGTTACGGCGGCGGAGCTGGCACGCCATATGGTGGGGCATGATGTGCGCACCGAGCGGCTCAGCCGCCACCGCACACTTGGCAAGGCGGCGCTGGCAGTGCGCGGGCTGACGCTTCCAGGGCGGTTCCGGGATGTCTCTTTTTCCCTGCGGCGCGGCGAGATCGTCGGGTTTACGGGCCTGCTGGGGGATGGGCGCAGTGAACTGTTCCAGGCGATCTTCGGTGGGGCGAAGGGGATGACCGGTGAGGTCTCGGTTGCCGGTGTGCCTACGCGCGTCGCTGGTACGGATGCGTCGCTGCGGCTCGGCATCGGCTATGTGCCGCGCAACCGCAAGGAGAACGGCATCATCAAGGACATGAACGTACGGGAAAACCTCTCACTGGTGACAGTCAGGCGGCTTACGCGGCTGGGACTAATCCGCAGGGAGAGGGAAGAGGCGCTCGCGCAGCAACAAGTGCGGGACCTGCATATCAAGGTCGAACGGCTGGAGTTGCCCATCGGCAGCCTGTCAGGCGGTAACCAGCAGAAGGTGGTGCTCGGCAAATGGCTGGCTGCCGCGCCGTCTATGATGATCCTGGACAACCCCACACAGGGCGTCGATGTGGGCGCGAAGGAAGAGATATACGATATTGTCGGCGGGCTGGCGGACGCGGGCGTCGCGGTGGTGGTGCTCTCCAGCGAGGCGCAGGAGATCATCCGCATTTGCGACCGGGCGCTGGTGATGTACCACGGTGAGGTGCGCGGCGAGCTGATGGGCGAGGAGATGACCGAGCACAACGTGATGATGCTGGCGACCGGCGGAAGCCTTTCGACATGTAATCCGGGGGGCGATGGGCGATGACGTGGATCAAGCAAAAATGGCGGAGTTCGCCGCTTTTTTCGACGGCGGCGGCGTTGCTGGTGATGATCGTCCTGCAGACGTTTGCGCTGGGGTTTTCATTCCCGACGTTTGGCGCATGGTTCAACATGTGGCTAACCAACTGGCTGAACATCCTGCGCAACAACGCGATCGTGGGCATCATCGCGCTGGGGATGACGTTCGTGATCATCACCGGGGGCATCGACCTCGCGGTAGGCTCCACGCTAGTGGGCACGGGTACCATCCTGATGATGTGCATCGACACCGGCCCTGGCGGCTGGCTGAGTGCGCTAGGGCTGACGGGCGTTCCGGCATACATTGTGGGCATCGTGATCACGCTGCTGGCAGGGCTTGCGATCGGCTCGCTGATTGGTGTTGCGATATCCAAAGGACGTGTGCCGCCGTTTATCGTCACGCTTGGCGCAATGAACATCATCCGCTCGGTGACGCAGCATTTTATGCAGCGCTATACGCCCAAAGTGCCGCCGGACTTTACGAAGCTGGCAAACCAAGTGATCTTCGGGCAGCGGTTCCTGCCGATCGTCTACTGGTTCATCTTAGCGGCGGTTATGGCTGTGATCGCGCAGCGGACCGCGTTTGGCCGGCACTTGTACGCGGTTGGCTCTAATGAGAAGACAACGCGGCTTTCCGGCATCAACGTCAGCTGGGTGAAGTTCAAGGTCTATGCGCTGATGGGCCTGATTGTCTCCATCGCCGCGACGCTGCAAGTGGCGCGCATTGGGTCAATGGACACGGCGTCGGCCGGCAGCGGCTACGAGATGGACGCGATTGCCGCGGTGATCGTCGGTGGCACCAGCATGGCGGGCGGCCGGGGATCGATCGTCGGCACGGTGCTGGGCATGCTGATCATCGGCGTGATGAACAACCTGTTAAACCTGCTGGGGGTGCCGTCGTTCCTGCGCAACGCGTTCAAGGGCGTGATCGTGGTGGCAGCGGTGCTGATGCAGCGCAAAGAAGAGGAGGCGTAACCTAACGATGAAAGACCCAAGGATGGTGCAGCTGGCGCGCCAGCTCGTTCGCTATTGCGTGGAGACCGTGCCGGGTGACCGTATTTTGATTGAGAACACAGGGCTTGAGCGCGAGTTCGTCGCGGAGCTGGTGGAGCAGGTGTATGCAGCAGGCGGCGAGCCGTTCGTGCAGATCAATGACCCACTGGTGGACCGGGCGCTTCGTACCGGCGCAACAGATGCGCTGCTGACGCGCATGGCGGATTATGACGCGGCGCGCATGGCGGATATGCAGGGGTATATCGGTGTACGCAGCCCGGGGAATAGCTACGAGATTGGCGATGTACCGCCCGACCAGGCGCGCCGCTATGCCAGCCTGTACGGCAAGCGCGTGCACTCCGAAATCCGCGTGCCAAAAACCCGCTGGGTGGTGCTCCGCTACCCGACGCCCAACATGGCGCAGCAGGCGGGCATGTCAACCCCGGCGTTTGAGGATCACTATTTCAACGTCTGCAACCTGGACTACGCGAAGATGAGTGCCGCGATGGACGTGATTGTCGCGCGCATGCAGGCGACCGACCGAGTGCGCATCGTTGGGCCGGGAACAGACCTCACATTCTCGATCAGGGGCGTCCCGGCGATCAAGTGCGACGGCAGGGTAAACATTCCGGATGGCGAGATTTTCACCGCGCCGGTGAAGGACAGCGTGAACGGCACGCTGCATATCAACGCGCCGAGCCTATACAATGGGTCGACGTTCTCCGACATCCAAATGACGTTCAAGGATGGCAAGATCATTGAGGCGACATCCAGCGACACCAAGCGGCAGAACGAGATTCTGGATACGGACGAGGGCGCGCGCTACATCGGCGAGTTCGCCATCGGCGTCAACCCGTATATTCACGACGCGATCAAGGATACGCTGTTTGATGAGAAGATCGCGGGGTCGTTCCATTTTACGCCGGGCAACTGTTATGATGATGCCCCCAACGGCAACAAGAGCGCGATCCATTGGGACCTGGTGTGCATACAGACACCTAAGTACGGCGGGGGAGAGATGTACTTCGACGATGTGCTGGTGCGCAAGGACGGCCGGTTTGTTACGGATGACCTGCTGTGCCTGAACCCGGAGAACCTGATGTGAGCGCGGTAGACGCGAAAGCCTTGTTTGCGCGGGTGGCGGACTTTTTGGTCAGCCACCCGTGCAACTATATCTCCGCCGAGGACGCGATGCGCGAGGACCTCATTGGTTTGCAAATGTATGATGCGCCGATATTTGCCGTTGGCGCGGCGGATGATCCGCTGTTTGAGGCGCTTCGTGCGCCGGAGGCGGTGCATCCAGACTATGCGCTGCCGGAGGATTTCGTGCCGGGCGCGCGCAGCGTTATATCGTTCTTCGCGCCCTTTACTGGGCAGGTGAAAGAGGCCAATGCGCAGGACATGAAGCACCCTGCGGATGAGTGGCTGCATGCCCGGTTTGAAGGGGATGCGCTGTTGCGTTTGGTTCGCAAATTCTTGGTGGAGGAATTGGCCCAGGCGGGCTATACGGCGGTTGCGCCTTTTCTGGATACAC
>JAVBQK010000102.1:0-6909 GCA_031549105.1 Eubacteriales bacterium | reverse complement strand
GGCCCTGTAGACATCATGTATCATATCAGGCCCTCCCCGCCCCTTGCCCCTCGCCGCGGTTTGTGATATGATACGCATTGTTTTTCTGTGTAGACACATACGTTACATTGTGAGGACACATACGTGCTGTATTATGAAATTGCTGGGCTTCGCGTGGCCATTGAGGAAGTGCCCGGCATTCCGCGCATGGTCAATTTTGAACCCTTTGTTACGGAGCCAGGCCCTGTAGACATCATGTATCATATCAGGCCCTACCCGCCGGATGTGTCGCCCGCGCCGCCAGAGGAGGAAATGGATCTGGTCAGCCGTGACCTGGTCAACAAGCTGTACCTGTCGGGCGAGATGATGTACAAGCGCATCGCGATGCAGGAGGGCGACCCGCGCGCGATGTGGTTCGCGCAGCGGCTGGGTGACTGGGGCGAGGCAACGGTTTACATCCCGGACAATTGGCTGGACTTCATTGGCTTTGGCAACGGCCTTTCGCTGGAAAAGACGCTGCTGCCGTTCGGCGGGCTGATGCTGCACTGCGCGCTCATCGAGCATGAGGGGCAGGGCATCGCGTTCAGCGCGCCGTCGCAGACGGGCAAGTCCACGCAGGCGGGGCTGTGGGAGAAACACAGGGGTGCGACGATCCTCAACGGCGACCGCGCGATCCTGCGCAACCTGGACGGAAAGATATACGCATACGGCTCGCCGTACGCTGGGTCCAGCGACCTGTTCATCCAGCGGCGCGTGCCGTTGCGCGCGATTATCATGCTGGAGCAGGCGAAGCAAAACACCATCCGGCCGATACCGCAGGATGAAGGGTTGGGCCTCTTCATCGCACAGACGGCGCTGCCGGTGTGGGAACCGGCACTGTTTGAAATGGGCATGGAAACGCTGGAGGCGATCATCACGGGCGTGCCGATGTACATGCTCTCCTGCCTGCCGGACGAGGGCGCGGTCGACTGCGTCTGGGAGTGCCTGAAGTGATGGATGGGTTCACGCGCGGCAGCGCTAAGGATATCGGGCCGCAAATAGAGCTGCTCCTCGGCGAGGGGCAGCAGGTCACGCTGCAAATCAGCGGGGACAGCATGCGCCCTACGCTTAGGCCCCGGCGGGACGCCGTGGTGTTGGAAGCGTTTTCCGCATGGCCGCCCCGGCGTGGAGAGATTCTGTTCTACCGCAGTGCCCGAGCGCAGAGCGGATACTCGCTGCACCGCGTGCTCCGGGTGACGGATGTAGGCGCGGTGATGAACGGCGATGCGCAGGGCTGGACGGAGACCATCGAAAAGGGCGCGGTGCTGGGCCGTGCCGTCGCGCTAGTGCGCAAAGGAAAGCTGATTGGCACGGAGGGCCGTGGCCAGCGCGCCTGGGCGGCCTGTTGGCGTATCACCCGGCCGGCGCGAAAACCCCTCTTTGCCCTGTGGCGGGCAGCTAAGAAAGTCGTTGGGAAATCATAACGGAGGAACCCGCATGCTGCAAAAAATCATGAACCGTATCGTGGGATTTCAGCGCGAAACGGTGGAGGACATCGACTGGAAGCGCATCTTTAGCCAGCTTAAGTGGATGAATGGCTTCAGCAAAGGATACCGCGGGCGCATCTCGGTGCTGACGGGCTTTAGCATCTTCTTTACGCTGATTGGCATCGCGTACGCGTATGTGTACAAGATCGTGGTCGACTGGATCACCCCGCAGCTCACAGAGATCATTGGCGTCGTTGAGACGATGGGCATGGAGATGCGTGGGGTGTCTCTCTGGGGCAAGGTGCTCTACCTGTACGACCTCGTCCCGCCCGAAATTGTATGGGTGGTTGCGGTCTATTTTATCTATAAGATCGTCAGCTATTGTTACTCCCTTTTTATGGAATTCTTCACCCTCCGGCTTTCGATGGACCTGGCGCTGGGCATCAAGCGCAGGATATACGCGACCATCCTGGAGAGCGACTGGCTGTCGCTGACGCAGTACCGCGCGGGCGACTTGGTGCAGCGCGTCTCCAGCGACGCGGACACCGTATCCGGCTTCGCGATGAGCACGGTGCCGGGGATGATCGTGCAGATCATCCAGTTCATCGTGGCGTTCGGTGTGCTCGTCTCGCTTGACTGGACGCTCACATTGATCGCGTTCGTTGGCGTGCCGATGTACCTTTTCGTCATCAGGCTCAAGGGCAAGCGCACGCGCGACTACAACAAGCGCCAGCTGGAACTGGGCAGCAAAAACTCCAGCTTCCTCTATGAGTCGATGGCCAACATCATGGTCATCAAGTCGTTCATGCTGGTGCCGGAATTCATCCGCCGCTACCGCGCGCTGCACCAGGAGATGTACGACCTTTCCGTGGAGAAAAAGAAGTACGGCATCGTCACCGGCGCGATCATCGGCATCCTGGGCCGCTTCCTGTCGGCGGGCGTGATGATCTTCCTGGGCCTGCGCCTGATCGACGGGCATATCACGTTCGGCACGCTGACGGCGTTCGGCATGCTCAGCGGCATGGTGTCCGGCCCTGTCAACAGCATCATGGGCTTCATCATGAGCGCGATTGAGATTTCCGCCAGTGCCGAGCGCGTCATGACCCTCTACGAACTCCCGCGCGACCGCACGCAGACGCCCGAGTTGGTCGAGTCCTTCCAGAAAAAAGCGGATGCGGACGGCCTGGGCCTGCGCGTGGATAACCTACAGTTTGCCTACATCAAGGGCGAGACGGTGCTGCACGATGTGGATATTCAGGTAAACCCGGGCGAAACGGTCGCGTTTGTCGGTCCCTCGGGCGAGGGCAAGACGACGCTGATCCGCTTGGCGCTGGGGCTGCTCACGCCGGACGAAGGCAAGGCATACCTGGTTACAGGCAAGGGCGAAACGCTCGACCTGTCCGTGGAGACACGTGATTTCTTCTCCTACGTGCCGCAGGGAAACACCATGTTCTCCGGCACCGTTCGCGAGAATATGCAGATGGGCAGGACCGATGCCACCGACGAGGAGATCATCCGCGCGTTGGAGCAGGCGTGCATCTGGAAGTTCATCCAGGCGCTGCCGACGGGGCTAGATACACCCATTGGCGAGCGCGGAGTCGGCGTATCGGAAGGGCAGGCGCAGCGCCTGGCCATCGCCCGCGCGCTGCTGCGTGGCGCGCCCATCCTGCTGCTGGACGAGGCGACCAGCGCGCTGGATATCTACACCGAAAAAGAGGTGCTGGATAACATCTTTAACAGCGGCATTGTCAAGACCTGCGTGCTGACGACTCACCGCCCGTCCGTGTTCACCGTCTGCGACAAGATATACCGCGTGCGCCAACGCACAGTGGAGTTGATCAAGGCGACGCGTGACCAGCAGGTGGAGTTTTAGTAGTCCGCGCATTCACCCAAACCCTCGCAGATCCTGGAGAAGTTTACCTTCCCCGGGATCTTTTGTTTACCCCTTTGTTTTATTTTGGGTGCATTTATGCTATAGTGGACGTAACAATACACGTAACCCAGAGGGAGGAAGCCGTATGGAGCGAAGGAGGGCGATTGCCCTGCTGCTTGCGTTGCTGCTTGCGCTGTCCAGCGGGCTGGCGCTGGCTGAGGCGGGCGAGGGGATACAGGACTCAGCCCAGTTTATTGGCAAAAAGATAGGGGTCTTAACTGGATCGGTGCAGGATCAAATGCTGCAAGGTGTGCTGCCTGGGGCGATTGCCGAGTACTTTAACAGCGAAGTCGACATGATGACGGCACTCAAGGCAGGCAGGATTGACGGATACCTGTCCGACGAGCCGGTGCTGCGCTACTGCCTCAGGGAGGTCAGCGGCATCAAGCAGTATCCCGGATACGTGAAAAAACAGGTTTATGCGCTGGCAATGGCCAACGAAAACCAAGAGCTGTGCGACGCGTTCAGCGGGATCATCCGGGAGATGAAAGAGGACGGCACGCTGCAGGCGCTGGAACAGAAGTGGTTTGACGGATCGGCCGCCGACCAGGTGCTGCCAAACATAGCGCTCACGCCCACCAATGGCACACTGCGCGTGGGGGTGAACACCAACCTGCCGCCGTTCTGCTTCGTGAAGGATGGGCAGATCGTCGGGTATGACGTTGAGATCATCATCCGCATCTGCGAGAAGCTGGGGTATGACGTGCAGGTCACGGACGTTGATTTTGCCGGCCTCATCCCGGGGCTGGTGAGCGGCCGGTTTGACATGGCTGCGAGCTGTATCACCGTCACCGAGGAGCGGATGCAGAGCGTTCTATTTACCGAGCCTGACTATGAGGGCGGCGTCGTGATGGCGGTGCGGGACGATCCCATGCCAGCCCAGGCGTATGATGGCGAGTATTCCCGCGCCGAGGAAATGACGGGCAAAAAAATCGGCTCACTGACCGGCACGGTGTTCGATATGATCGTCGACCGCAACATCGCCAATGTCGAGCATGTCTACCTCAACGACATTGCTGGCGAGATCGAGGCGCTGCGATCGGGCAAGATCGACGCCATCGCGCTGGATGAACCGGTGGCGCGCCTGATGGTATCGCAGAATACGGACCTTACAATCATGAAAGAGGTCCTGGAGGGTGACCAGTACGGGCTGGCTATGGCCAAGGGAAGCCCCCTGGTGACCAAGGTCAGCGGGATCATTGAGCGCTTTGCGGCCGACGGCACGCTGGACGCGCTGGCCGCGAAATGGTTCGGTGCCGACGAATCGCTCAAAACGCTGCCGGAGCTTGACTACAAGGCGGACTTCGACGGTTCAGCCGGCACGATGCGCTTTGGCCATGACACCACAACCGTGCCAATGAGCTATGTCGGCGACGGCGGCAAATCGCTCGGGTATGACGTGGAACTGGGCATGCGCATCGCCTATGAGCTAAATATGAAAATCGAGCTGGTGCCAATGGAGTTTTCGGCGCTGATCACCGCGCTGGTGTCCGGCAAGGTGGATATGGTATCCGGCTGCATGTCCATCACCGAGGAGCGGAGGAAGAGCGTCGACTTCCCGACATCGTACTATAAGGGCGGCGTTGTGCTGGTCGTGCGCCGGGTGGGCGCGGCTGCGCTGGAAGAACAAAAGGACTTCTGGGCAGGGCTTTCCGATAGCTTTAACCGTACGTTCATCGTGGAGGAGCGCTATAAGCTGATCCTGCGGGGCCTGTGGGTGACGCTGCAGATCAGCATCCTGGCGACGCTGCTGGGCACATTCCTGGGGTTCCTCATCTGCATGATGCGGCGCTCCGGCAATCCGTTGCTGTCCTTCCCCGCGAAGGTCTATATCCGGGTGCTCCAGGGTACGCCGATCGTCGTCGTGCTGATGATCCTGTATTACCTTGTCTTTCGCGATCCCGCCAGCAGCGCAATCTTGGTCGCGGTGATCGGCTTTGCGGTCAACTTTGCCGCCTATGTATCAGAGATGATGCGCACGGGCATTGACGCGGTGGACAAGGGGCAGATCGAGGCCGCGAGCGCGATGGGCTTTAACAAGGTGCAGGTGTTCATGAAGGTCACGCTGCCGCAGGCGGCGCGGCACTTCCTGCCGGTGTTCAAGGGCGAGTTTATTTCCACGGTAAAGATGACCTCGGTCGTCGGCTATATCACCATCCAGGACCTGACGAAGATGAGCGACATCATCCGCAGCCGTACCTACGACGCGTTCTTCCCGCTGATCGCCACCGCGCTGATCTACTTCCTCATTGCCAACCTGCTCGCAGGGCTTCTGACTCTGGTGGAGGTACGCATCGATCCCAAGCACCGCAGACGCGCCGTAAAGGGGGTTAGCGTGAAATGATCACCGTACGCAATCTGAGCAAGAAGTTCGGCGACCTGGATGTGCTCCGGGATGTGAACGCCGAGATACAGCGGGGCGAGGTGATCTCGATCATCGGCCCATCCGGCACGGGCAAGAGCACCTTCCTGCGCTGCCTCAACCGGCTGGAGACGCCTACGGGAGGGGAAATCATCGTGGATGGCGTGAACGTGCTGGCGCGCGGCGCGGACATCCACAAGATCCGCCGGAAGATGGGCATGGTCTTCCAATCGTTCAACCTTTTCTCGCACCTGATGGTGATTGAGAATGTAATGCTTGGCCCTACCGACCTGCAAGGCGTCAGCCGCCAGGAGGCGTTTGACGAGGGCATGCGCCTCCTGGCGATGGTGGGCCTCAAGGAGAAAGCCTACGCATTCCCGGACGAGCTGTCCGGCGGCCAGAAGCAGCGCGTGGCCATCGCGCGCACGCTGTCGATGAAGCCGGAAATCGTCCTCTTTGACGAGCCGACCTCGGCGCTGGACCCCACAATGGTCGGCGAGGTATTGGCGGTCATCCGTTCGCTGGCGCGCGAGGGCATGACAATGATGATCGTCACGCACGAGATGAAGTTCGCGCGCGACGTATCGTCCCGCGTCTTCTACATGGACGAGGGCGTCATCTACGAAGAAGGCCCCCCAGCCCAAATCTTCGACAACCCCCAGCGTGAAAAGACCCGCGCGTTCATCAACCGCATCCGCACGTTCGCCTTCTCCATCGCAAAACCCGAGTTTGACTTCTACGCGATGAACACCAGCATTGAGGAGTTCGGCCGCAAGAACATGCTATCCCAGCGGGCGATCAATAACCTCCTCCTTGTGGCGGAAGAACTGCTCATGAACAAGCTGGTCCCCAAAGCCGACTGGGCTGCCGGCTCAATCGACCTACAGGTCGCCATCCCCGAAGCCGGCGGTGAAACAGAAGTCACCATCACCTATCCAGGCGCACCCCGCAACCCGCTGGAAGCTGGCGGCGATGACGACCTCTCATCAATGATCGTGCGGCGCATGGCAGCGGGAGCGGGGCATACGTACGCCGAGGGGCGGAATCGGCTCAAGGTTACGATGAAGGGTGCGTAGGGAGACGCGGGGGGGGGGGGGGGGGGGCCCCCCCCCCCCCCCCCCCCCCCCCCCGCCGGACGAAAACCCACCTGCGCACCACCCCACGCAGCG
>JAVBQK010000182.1:0-4880 GCA_031549105.1 Eubacteriales bacterium | reverse complement strand
TTCTGGAGGGCCATAGCATCCCGCAAAACGTCAAAGTTTTCTCTTGACAAATCCAGATCCATGCTGTATGCTAGCGTAATTTGTAAAGGTAAATACCCACAAATCAAAAAACTCATAGCCCTCTATGAGCCTTATTCCGTGTTGCTTTTTTGCCTAGGCTGACTGGATTGAAAGGGGGCCTCGCCATGGGAGATAAGTATACCCTTGCCCGTGAATGGGTTCGAGATGCAGGCGCGCGGCTTCGGGATGCACTGGCGGCCGGAGACCCTATTACGGCAGACAACAAGACCTCTCACCAGGATATCGTGACCGCATACGATCTGGCCGTGGAAACGGAAATCACGGCGCAGATATTGAAAGCATTTCCCGGGGATGCCGTCATCGGTGAGGAAAACTTTGCCGGGCATGCAGCGGACGCGAGCAACGTCTGGTATCTGGATCCCATTGACGGTACGACAAACTTTGTCAACCAGCGGATGGATTTCGCAATCTCCCTGGCTTACTACGAAGGGGGTCGGGGCGTGTTCGGCGTGGTACTCGACGTGGCGGCGGACGAGATGTACCATGCCAAGGCAGGCGCGGGCGCGTACATGAATGCAAAGCCGATCCATGGAAGCGGGAGATCGTGCGTTCAGGATATGCTGCTCACGTCCTCGATGGTTCTTGAGACCTTCGTGCAGGGGCATGCGTATAGCGCCCCGCTCGCCGCGCTGGCACGGGATGTCCGGGCGGTGCGGTCGTTGGGCTGCGTGGCGCTGGAGATTTGCGCGCTGGCGGCGGGCCGCTTTGACCTGTATGCGACGGTGCGCTCCTGTCCCTGGGATCACAACGCCGCCAGGATCGTTCTTGCGGAGGCAGGTGGGGATCTCCGGCGCCTGGACGGCGAGAAAGCTTCGCCGGACTGGACAGGGGGCATCATCGCCGCTGCGAATGCGGAGGTTCTCCAGCTGGTACTCACTACCTACTACGGTGCGAAATTGTAGATATTGCACCATAAAGGGATTTCATGAAAATTCCCCACCATCTGTAACCGGAAAGGGATGGGCTAAAGAATGGAACTATTTGTAGCATTTGACCTGGATCAGGCGGCGAAGGCGTTTTTGGGCCGGGCGGCCAGGCAAATGCAGGCATGGCAGGAGTGCGACGGTTGGCGCTTTGAGGCGGCAGAGAAATACCATGTCACCCTTTTGTACCTGGGGAAGAATCGTGACCCAGCTCCCATTATCGAGGCCTTGGCGCGGATAGCGATCCCTCGGCTTACCCTGACTGTGGGCGGCGTCGGCACATTTGACAACCCGGACTGGGGCGTGGTGTGGGCGGGTGTCTCGGGGCAAATGACGCAGCTGCATCAGCTTAAGGGGGCTGTGGATGGCGCGATGGAAGGCGCGGGCATTCCGGTGCCCAGGCGGCCGTATATTCCGCACGTGACCCTCGCGTTCACACCGCCGAAGGTGCTGCCGGAGCTGGAAAAAGGCTTCGAGTGGCCGGCCGAACCTTTCCCAGCCATTCCGGTAAACACCTTCGGGCTCTATGCCGTCACGAGTGGAGCGGACGGGCAACATTTTGAGCTGATCCATACCTTTCCCCTGACGCACTGACCCGATGCCGCGCGAAAGGAGACAAGACCATGGCACAAGAAAGCTCGATTTACCTGCTCTGCATCAATGATTTTCACGCGGAAATACAGGAATCCTCCTTCGCGCCCGGAGCCGCAAAGCTGGCCGGGGCAATTGAAGCGTTCCGCGCCGAACATCCAAATGCCATCGTGCTCTTCGGCGGCGACAATTACAAGGGTGATCCCATCTCCGAATGTACTGACGGCGCGCCTGTGGCGTTCTTGATGCGTCAGCTGGCGGCTGAAGCCTCGGTGCTGGGCAACCATGATTTTGACTGCGGTGTGGATCAAATCCGCGCATGGCGGGATGAGGCAGGGTGCCCTTTCCTGGCTGCAAACCTGGTCGATTCGGCCACCGGGAGCATTCCAGATTTTGCGCTCCCGTATGTCATCGTCACGGCAAACAAACGGAAGATCGTGATCCTGGGCATTGCGCTGCCCGAACCCATGGAAACCTATGACCGTCCTTCGGACGTTCATGGGCTAGTTACCACCGACCCGGTGGAAGCGGCTCAACGCTGGATTTCGCGGCTGCGCTCAGGCAAGGAGCCGTGCGGATATCCGGATGCCATCATCGCCCTGACCCATCTGGGCCTGCGGTATGCACCGGACGGCAAAACACCGGTCGGGCCGGAAGCCATTCGCCTCTGCGAGGAAGCAAAAGGCCTGGACGGCGTGTTCACCGCGCATTTTCATCAGTTCATGGCGCTGGATATTGACGGGGTGCCGGTGGTACAGGGGGGAGGCCAGGGGAGAGGCTTTGCATGGCTTCGGTTGGACTTTGGCGAAAGTGGGCTGGTAAGCGTCGTGCCCGGCTTTGAAACCTTAACATCAAATCAAAAGGCGCTTGCGCAAAACGAGGCAGTCCTGGCCGAAGTTGAACGCTGCAAGGCGTTGGCCATGCAAACCCTGGGCCAGGTCGTGGCGAAGTTGGATCATGAAATCGTCCACCGTTCCCCGGAAACCGCTGAGCTGGATATGGAAGGCTCTCCGCTTTCCGCACTGGGCATACAGGTGATGCTGGACCTGACGGGCTGCCAGATCGCGCTGTTGTATGCCGGCCGCATGGGCCGGGGTCTCGCGGCCGGGGATTTGACGCTCTATCAACTCTATCAGACCCTTTTCTTTGAAAATGGCATCGTAACAATGAAGCTGCCCGGCGCGCAGATATGGGAAAACATCGAGACCGGCATCCGCACACTGGCCCGGGAGAGCGCCTCGCCGCTGGCCGTCGGGGGCCTTTCTGTCACGGCGGACTACGCAAAGCCTTACGGCAGCCGTGTGGAAGGCATCACATTGCCCGATGGATCGCAGCTTTTGCCCGATCAACTGTACACCGTCGCTATCGACAACTACCTCGCCGAAAATGTCATGGGGTTTGACTTTACCCAGGGCGTTGATATTACTTATACGAACCAATCGGTTCGCAAGGGGATCATAGACGCCGTGACAACGACCGGTCGCATTGAACACGCCTTTGACAAAACCATGCGGGTGAAAAACAAACCGGCGCGATAAGGAGGGGACGGCCATGCGGGTGGAGCTATCGCATGTTACCAAGGAGTTTCATAGCAAGCAAAAGAGCGTCACGGCGGTGAGCGACCTAAACGTTACCATTGCATCCGGCAAGCTGGTGGGGTTTCTCGGCCCTTCTGGCTGCGGCAAGACGACCTCCCTGTTTATGATTGCGGGGATTCATCCGCTCACCAGCGGCAAAATCCTTTTTGACGGGCGGGACGTTTCAGCGTTGGCACCGGAAAAGCGGGGCGTGGGCATGGTGTTTCAGAACTATGCGCTATACCCGCACCTGACCATTCGGGACAACATCGCCTTTCCGCTGGTCAACGCCAAGGAAATCAAGAAGCGGCTGAAGACGGAAATTGAGGCCATGGACGCGTCCGTGCGGCCCCGCTTCAAAGAGTACGTGGCCAGTCAGGTGGAAGAGGTCGCCCGCCTGGTCGAGATTACCCCGTATCTCGATCGGAAACCGGCCGAGCTTTCCGGCGGGCAGCAGCAGCGGGTTGCCATCGCGCGGGCTCTGGTGAAGAAGCCGTCGATCCTGCTGCTGGACGAGCCGCTGTCGAACCTGGATGCCCGCCTCCGCCTGCAGACGCGCGAGGAGATCAAGCGTATCCAGCAGCGCACCGGCATCACCACCATTTTTGTCACCCACGATCAGGAAGAGTCGCTGACCATCTGCGACGAAATTGTCGTGATGAAGGACGGCGTATTGCAGCAGCAGGGCGCGCCGCAGCATGTATACGATCACCCGGAGAACCGCTTTGTCGCCGAGTTTCTGGGCATTCCGCCGATCAACCTGCTGGACGGCGCTATCACTGGCGGCGTGCTGCATGTGGCGGGCGCGCCGTGGCGTACAGTTCCGGGGGTGCTCCCGGACGGCAAGGTCAAGATCGGCCTGCGCGCGGAGTGCCTGCGCGTGACGGATCAGGAAGCAGATGCTTTCCCGGCGCGTCTGGAATCCGTGACCAAGCTTGGTGGCGCGACAACGATGGATGTCCGCCTTATGGACAGCCAGCCCCTCCGCCTGTTCGAGGATACAGTGCGCTCGTTTTCGCTCGGCGAAACGCTCCGCCTTAGGGCGCTTCCCGGCACTGCCCTCGTCTTTGATCCAGAAGGGAGGAAGCTGTGCCAATGGTGAAAGCGAAAACGATTAGGGCCAGAAAGGAACAGCGCGGATTGGACTGGAGTCCGATGGCGTGGCTATACCTGCTGCCCGCCTTTGCGCTGATGGTGGCGTTCACCTTTTTTCCGATGGTCAACACGCTGGTCACCTCGTTCAAGCTCGACTACCGCTTCCTGACCGGAGAGTTCGTCCGCTTCAGCGCGCAGCATTATGTGGATATCCTCAAAGACCCAGTCTTTCAGCGCGCGTGCCTGAACACGGTATTCATCGCGTTCGTCTGCGTGCCCTGCTCAATGCTGAGCGCGCTGCTCGTGTCGCTCGCCCTCCATTCCATCAAGCGGCTGCGCACGTTCCTGGCGACGCTCTACTACCTGCCCCAGGTAACCAACGTCATCGCGGCGGGTATGGTGTTCTCGATCCTGTTTAACACCAACTTTGGGCTGATCAACCAGGTGCTCGGATGGTTCGGCGTGCAGCCCGTCGCCTGGATCAGCGGGGTTGGCATCGCGGGTTCCAAGGCGCTGTACAACCAGAGCTACGCACGGTGTCTCTTCGTGCTGTTTGTCTACTCGATGTGGCAAGGCCTGTCGCTGAAAGTAATCCTGTTCCTGGGCGGCCTGC
>JAVBQK010000164.1:0-3340 GCA_031549105.1 Eubacteriales bacterium | reverse complement strand
CACAACTTTTATATACCCTCCCGCCCGCAGGCGAAATGTCGGAGGTCCAGGAGGCTGGCCTCCTGGCGAGGGGTCCAGGGGAGCAGAGCTCCCCTGGCGTTTCCAGCGTTCCCCCCCGTCGTCCTTTACTGGTACTGCCTTCCCACAGTCGTGTTGTCCGCGCGATTGTCCTGCAGTGCAGGGATCGGGTTCGGCGCGGTTTCGAAGCGATAGTCGCGGCCCTTGCGGGTGATGTAGTACTCGATGGAGGCGTGGGATGGGACGCCCTCGACCGGGCTGTTGATGATGTTCTGGAAGCGGAAGTACTCGTAGTTCCGGGGCAGCTTGTCCACGGGCACGTACTTTTCCTTTTCATTGGTCAAGTGGGCGGAGGATGTCAGCACGCCGCGCACGTAGTCGATGTTCGGGCGGAAGTTGAGCAGCTCCGGGAACTCGCCCATCGGGATGACCTGCTGCCACTGCTTGTTCTCAAAGCGTTGCAGCAGCTCGGCAGCCTTGTGCAGGTGCGCCACCTCAATGATGAACTGCTGTTCCCACAGCTTCTTGATTTCTGGGTCGGTCTCGTCCTGGTAGCATGAGTAATACAGATAGCACTCGGTGTACTCGTGGCTTAGCAGCGACTCCAGCCAAGTGGCCGTGGGGTCCATCAGGCTCTCGTAGTGCGTGACGTGCTGCTCCTCAATCAGGCCGATCTCCTGGTAGAGCTGACGGCCGTCATCGTAGGGATAGAGGTTGGCGATGTTCATATAATAGTTCATCGTCTGCTGCTCCGCTGCGGTGATGATCGCGATGTTCAGCTTTGTGATGGGCGATGCGGTCTTGTTGTTGATGAAGCTGCGCACGTTGTCGAACGGGTAGCGGTGCTCGGAGATGGTCGGACGGCCCGGCATGATCTCCGTGTAGCTGCCGACCAGTTTCTCCGCATAGATGCCCTCGCGCAGCTCCAGCAGGTCCGCATAGCGGTACAGGTGGTCGAAGTCTTCCAGCAGCGCAAAGTCCAGCGCCTGCTTGACATTGGGGTCGGGCTCGCGCTGGGCAAGCAGTGCGGTCAGGTCCACGGCCAGCTGCTCATAGCCGATCGTATGCTCCAGCAGCGATTCGCCCGCAGGCTTCAGCGCGGAGATTTTCTTTTGCTGCTGTTGCTCGATGCGGCGCAGCAATGCCAGTTCGCGGCGCAGGTCGGCATTATCGGTATGGCGTGCGCAGTGATGCGAAAAGCCAACCGCCTCAAACTCGGTGCCGTTCATCAGGATCACGCGTGTGCGCGTATACGGGTCTACCTCCCTGGCCATGTACGGCTTGGGGTAGATCCCCTGCCAATTTTCAAAGGATTGCCACAGATCGATAGGTTTCTCGGTAAACGGGTTCATATAGGTCCTCCTCATCTATTTTCGTGTAGGCTTCCCGAAAAGCAGAATTTGGAGGATGAGAAAGTTTCCCAGCGGAATGTGTGCGGCGCCATGGCATATATTGTTTTGTGGCCTTGTGCCACGTTAAAGGAGGGTATCGAATATGGATTTGAGCCCCTATACCTGGGATACGCTTGCGACGCTTGGCGGCGCAACGGCGGCCACGCTGCTGATCGTGCAGTTTCTCAAAGCGCCGCTGGATAAAATCTGGAAAATCCCTACGCGCTGGGTAGCATGGCTGATTGCGTTCCTGTTGTTGCTCGGTGCGCAGACGGTCACCAAGGGGATCACATGGCAGGACGTGCCGCTTCTGATTGTCAATGCGTTCCTGGTCACGTTTGCCGCGATGGGCGCATACGAAGCCACATTCTCGACCAGTGACCGCGCGAAAGCGGAAGCCGCGTCAGCAGGTGCAAAAGACAACGGAAACACAACAAATGCCTGAGCGCATCGCGCTCAGGCATTTGCCTCTGTCGGGTTATCCCTGGGGGACATCTCCTAGTTCAATGTACTTGCCCCGGCCGCCCAGCTCTTTTTCCACCAGTAGCGCCAGGTCCTTTAGCTCATACTGCTCGGGCACCTGGAACAGCAGCTCGAAGCTGCTCTGCGCCATCGCGGTGCTAAAGACGCCGTTGCGCTGTATGTAGACGATCTCCAGCGGCAGGAATGCCCCGGCAACATACGTGTTCTCCTCGGGGTCCTCAATGTAGAACGTCTCAATGTTCTCGACGATATCCCGGATCGCCATCGTCCCATCGATGCAGACGATCTTCACCAACATGAACCGCTCGCCAACAGGTTCCGGGTTGCCCGTGACATGCAGGGGCCTATCGCGAACAAGGCTCACGCCGATGGTGTAGGACAGCCAAGGGACGGTTTCCATGTTTTCGGGCGTGGCATTTTGGGGTTCTCCAGCCAACGCGGGCATGCTAAAAAGCAGCAGCACCACCAGCGCGACAACGATCAAAAAACCCCGCTTCATTTCATTTCCACACCCTTCATGCATGATGCCGCGAAAACCTTACGCGGCGGGCTCCAGTTCAGCCGGGATAATCCCTTCTTCGCGCAGGTCGTTGGCGTTAAGGGACTTGACGTTCGGCGTGCGGCCGTCTTCAGACACCGGGATCTCAAGTTCGCCATTCCGGACCATTTCGTAGATCAGGTCCTTCGCTGGGTCTTCGAGATCCGCGCCGATGATGCGCCAGTTGTTGTCGCATACCGGGGTGAGCACGCCGCCGATTTCCTCCACGTAGACGGAGATCAGGTCGCGCACGGCCGGGGTCAGCGCCAGGTCAATCGTAGAATCAAACACCACTTCGCCGGTGATCAGGCCTGCGCTGAGGAGTGCGCCGTAACGGTAGTTGTTCAGCGCCAGCACCATTTCAGTCTCCGGGGTCAGCGGCGCACCCTGGAACACCATGTTCACAATGCGCTCGCCCACCGGTTTGGAGATATCGATCTCGTAATCGAGGCCGGCAAACATATCGTAGTTATACAGGCGGATGTTCGGATCAAAGCTGATGGTCACATCGCCCTCGCGGTACTGGTTGAAATACGCGCCCGCATAGCGTTCCATGATCGCCTTCAGCTCCGCGCCGGTAACCTTTACGGCCATCAGCGTATTGTCATACTTGTAGACATTGACGCTGTCCTTCTTGCGGAAATCGCCGGCCTTCAAATCCGCGCTGGATGTAAAGAGCGCCGCCAGCGACACATCCGCGCCGGTGTAGTGCAGCTGCACGATGTTGATCAGGTCCATCAGCGCCGTATCCTGAATCTGCGCGACGGGGATGCCGGGCAGCAAGAACACCTCGGGCAGGAAGTCCGCAGCGACCTCTCCGATGACGGTGTTCGCGTCCTTGACGCTGTAGTCGTGCACATAGCTCATCGCGTTGAGCAGCGCCTCGTCCGGCGCGTAGTCCGCCATCGCG
>JAVBQK010000068.1:0-34043 GCA_031549105.1 Eubacteriales bacterium | reverse complement strand
GCGAAACATTGGAGGTCCAGGAGGCTCGCCTCCTGGCAGGGGTCCAGGGGACAGCGTCCCCTGGCGTTCCTTCGTTCCCCTCGTTCCCCCAACCTTTCAAGGAGGTGACTCACTTGGCGGACTTTCAGCGGCTTCTGGCGGTGCTGCGGCGTGAGAAGACGGAGCGCCCGGTGCCTTTTGAGTTTGCGATTGGGATGAACTTGGTGCGGTGGTTCGCGCCGGGGGTGGATGCGTCTGCGTCCTATAGCGCGCTGTGTGAGGCGAAGTCGGTCGCGTTTGATGCATTGGGGTATGACTATGTGCCGATGCACATGGGGCCCTGCTCTTTCTTGCCGCGGCAGGGGCAGATGAAGAAAACGCGGAGCTTGAACGAGAATGCGTTCATTACCTGCCGGGAGGAGTTTGAGGCGTTTGCATTTTCGGATGCGGATGCGGTGGATGCGTCCGCGCTGGACCATGTTGCGGCGAGGATGCCGGAGGGCATGCGCATCGTTGTGACCACGCCCGGTGGGGTGCTGGAGAACGCGATGGAGCTGATCGGCTACGACAACATGTGCATGATGCTCTTTGATGACCCGGAGCTGCTGCGGGATATTTGTGATCGGATTGGCGCGATTCTTGTGCGCTACTTTGAGCGCGCGGTGCGGCATCCGGCAGTAGGCGCGATTGTTTATAACGATGACTGGGGGTTTTCCTCCCAGACGCTGATTGCGCCCAGCGACCTGCGCAGGCTCGTTTTTCCGTGGTGCGAGCGCATCCTGGGCGTGGCGCGCGCGGCGGGGAAGCCGGTGATCCTGCATTCGTGCGGGCAGCTTCGGGAGGTCATGGAGGATATCATCGCGATGGGTTTTGCGGCCAAGCACAGCTACGAGGACAAGATCTGGCCGGTGGAGGAGGCGTACGAGCGCCTCAAGGGCCGCATCGCGGTGCTGGGCGGCATCGACGTGGACTTCCTCACCCGGGCGAGCGAGGCGGAGATTGAGGCGCGCAGCCGCGCGATGATTGCGCGCACTGCCGATGGCGGGTATGCGCTGGGCAGCGGCAACTCCATTCCTGATTATGTGCCGGAAACGAATTTTTTGGCGATGATCCGGGCAATAAACCTATAAAACGGGTAGGGATTTCTGGTTTTTGGGATGACATTGCGCATGCGCTTGTAGTATAATACGAACAATACTATCTATTATAAAGAAGTGTTATACTGCACGCGCCTGTCGGCGCGAAAATGTAGGAGCGATCGACCGTGACGACAACCCGTAGAACGCTGGTCCTGGCATTGACCGCGCTGCTTTTTTTTATTTGCACCGCGTGTGTCCCGGCCATTAAGGCCGATGAGCGTGATACCCCTGTTTATCGCAATTTTAAGGAAATTCCTGGGGTGACGGCGGAGGAAATCGCCGCCATTGAGGCGCTCCAGCAGACGCGCGAAAGCCTCACCTATGGCATGCTCTTCACCACCGAAACGTTTGTCCGCGAGGACGGCACATGCGGGGGCTACTCCGCACTCTTTGCCGAGTGGATGAGCAACTTGTTTGGCATCACGTTTGTTCCGCGCATCTATGATTGGTACGATCTGATCAATGGGTTTGAAAGTGGCACGATCGATTTCACAGGCGAACTGACCGCCACGCCCGAGCGCCGCGAAATCTACTACATGACAGACACGTTCACCGAGCGGGCGATCAAGGCGTTCCGCCTGCGCGGCAGCGAGCACATGGGCGAGATCGCCAAGCTGCGGCCAGTGCGGTATGCGTTCCTTTCGGGCACCACCACCATCGAGGCTGTGACCTCCGTCTCCGAGTTCGAGATTGACATCGTGCTGGTGGAGACGGAAGAAGAAGCGATCGAGAAGCTGCGCGCGGGCGAGGTGGACGCGTTCATGGCAGAGGAGCACGGCGCAGCCATTTTCCCGGATGATATCATTGGGGAGAACATTTTCCCCGTCGTCTATTCGCCCATCTCCTTTTCCACCACGAAAAAGGAACTGGAGCCGATTATTACAGTGCTGGACAAGTACCTGAAAAACGGCGCTTTTTTCCATCTTATCGACCTGTATAACCAGGGCAACCAGGAGTATTTGCAGTACAAGCTCATTTCCATGCTGACGGAGGACGAGAAGGCGTACCTTGCGGCCCATCAGGAGGGCGGCGAGCCGGTGCGCATCGTCGCCGAGTATGATACCTACCCGGCCAGCTTCTACAACACCCAGGAAAAGGAATGGCAGGGCATTGCCATCGATGTGCTGAAGGAAATATACGCGCTGTGCGGGCTGGACTTTCAGATTGTCAATGGAACCCACGAGGAGTGGGCGGTCCTGTTGGGGATGCTGGAGGACGGTCGCGCGTCGATGGTGACAGAGCTGATCTACTCCAGCGAGCGCAAGGACCGTTTCCTCTGGGCAGGTGCGCCCTACTCCGTGGATTCCTACGCGCTGCTCTCGCTCGCCGGACACGAGGACATCGGCATTAACCAGATTCTGTATTCCAGGATCGGCCTTGTTGAGGACTCCGCTTACAGCGACGTGTTCCGCGAGTGGTTCCCGGACCATCAGAACGTGACAGAGTACGCGTCTACGGATGATGGCTTTGCCGCGCTGGAGAGGAAAGAGCTCGACCTACTGATGTCATCCTGCAACATTCTGCTCAGCGCGACCAACTTCCACGAGAATCCGGGTTTCAAAGCCAACCTGGTGTTTGACCGCACCTATGAATCGACGTTTGGGTTTCACAAGGATGAAGCGTTGCTCTGCGGCATCGTCAGCAAGGCGCAGAGCCTGGTGGATACGCAGAACATCACCGATCGCTGGACGCGCAAGGTGTACGATTACCGCGGTAAGCTGGCCCGCCAGCAGGTGCCGTACCTGATTGGACTAAGCGTGCTGCTGGTTTGCGTGCTGGCGCTGCTGGTGATGCTGGTCGTTCGCAACCGGGAGATGAACAAGAACCTGGAGCGCATCGTGCGTGAACGCACCGCGCAGCTTGAGGTAGCGTCGCAGGCGAAGGGTGATTTCCTTTCCCGCATGAGCCATGAAATACGAACCCCGCTGAATGCGATCATCGGCATGGCGCAGATTGCCAGGCACAGCGCGCAGGATGAATCGCCAAAAACCGTCAAGGCGATCAATGAGATGATCTCCGCGTCCGGGCATCTGCTCGGCATCCTGAACGATGTTTTGGACATGTCCAAGATCGAGGCTGGAAAGTTTGCGCTCTCCACGGAATCGTTCGCGCTCCTCCCGGCGATGGAGGACGTACGGAACATCATCGCCCAGCGTTGCCAGGAAAAGAGCATCCGCTTTGAAGTGAGCATGGACGATATCTCGCAGCTGGCCGTGGAGGGCGACAAGCTGCGCCTCAAGCAGGTACTGATCAATCTGCTGGGCAACGCCGTCAAGTTCACCGGGCAGGGTGGCGTGGTGCGCCTGCTCATCCGCGCCCAGGAGATAACCGACCGTGCAGCGACGCTGACCTTTACCGTTTCCGATGAAGGCATCGGCATGAGTGACGAGCAGATCGCGCGGCTCTTCGTGGCGTTTGAGCAGGCAGATAATTCCATTTCCGCGCGCTTTGGCGGCACAGGCCTGGGGCTTGCCATTAGCCAGAACCTGGTGGGGCAGATGGGCGGGGAAATCGCGGTGGCCAGCAAGTCGGGCGAGGGGTCCACATTCTGGTTCACGCTCACGCTGGAGCGCACGGAAATGCCTGCGGAGCCAGAGACGGTGAGGACCGCTGCCGGGGTTGATTTGACCGGCAAACGTATCCTGCTGGCGGAGGATATTGAGATCAACCGGGAAATACTTATGGAACTTCTCAAGGAAACGAATGCTTCTTTTGATGAAGCGGAGGACGGAAAGCGAGCGGTGGAACTGTTCGCCGCGTCCCCAATAGGGAGCTATGATCTGGTCTTTATGGACATTCAAATGCCCAATATGGATGGTTATGAAGCCACGCGCACCATCCGCAAAATGGCACGTTTGGACGCAGGGAGCGTTCCCATTATCGCCATGACCGCGAACGCGTATCGCGAGGATGTCGAAAACGCTTTTGCTGCCGGTATGAACGGGCATGTCGCCAAGCCGATTGATCTGGACAAGATCATGCGGCTATTGGAGGAGATGCTGGGGTGAGGGACGAGTGGGAACGCCAGGGGGACGTTGTCCCCCTGAACCCCCTACCAAAGGGCCTTGCCCTTTGGAAACCCAACACTGCTCACGCAGGGGTTAACTTGACCCTATATATAAATCACTTCCCCCAACCCGCGCGTGAGCGCAACATGGGTTTGGAAAGGGCAAAGCCCTTCCCGGGATTCCCAAGGGACCGGAGGCGCATTCCGCCAGTGGCGGAATCAAATGCGCCGAAGGTCGGTTTTCCTACAGAGCGGCGCTTGCGCCGCGACAATAGGAAAACCCGGGTCAGCGCCCTTGGGCCGCCGGAGGCCGTCCCCCTGCCTCGCCCGTAGCGCATTTGCACTTTCTGTGTTACAATAACCCTGAAAAAATGAGGAGGAGTTCGACATGAAAAATGAGTTTATCATAGCGGAGGGCGCGCCGGCGGCGGTGGGCCCTTACTCGCATGCGGTGAAGGCAGGGAAGACGTTGTACGCTTCCGGGCAGCTGGGGCTGGACCCGGTCACCGGGACGTTGGCGGAGGGCGTGGAGGGGCAGGCGCGTGTGGCGCTGTCGAACCTGCAGGCGGTGCTTGCCGCGGCTGGAATGGAAATGTGTGATGTTGTTAAGACAACGGTGTTCTTGGTAGATATGGGCGATTTCGCGGCGGTGAACGCGATCTATGCCGAAGCGTTTGGCGATACGAAGCCCGCGCGCTCGTGCGTGGCGGTAGCCGCGCTGCCCAAGGGCGGACTGTTCGAGATCGAGGCCATTGCCCGCAGGGGATGACCATAAGGTAAAAGACGGGGGGCGCCGTGCTGATAGCGGCGCCCCCTGTGCGTTGTGTCAGGCTTTACGGTGCGACGTTGTTGGCGAACGCGCTGACAAGCAGGCTGATTACGGCGTTGTGCCGTTTCTCGGACTCCCGGGCACTTTGGTTGTACAGCATTGCCTCATTGAACACCTGGCTCAGGAACGCCATGATGATATAGGCGGCCCAGTCGTTGTCAATCCTGCGGATTTTACCCATCATTTGCAGGCCGTTCAGCGCGTCCATAATGTGCTGCTTGGAACCCTCAATATAGATCTCTTTCCATAGCTGAGAGGCGCGCTGGTTTTCAAATTGCTGGGAAAAAACAATCTTACAAATCTTCACAGTCTTTACAGGATCGGGATCCTCACCTGTGCCGAACGTGTAGAAAAGTGCGGAGAGCGTTTCAACGACGGATGACTTGCGTGCTAGTTCCAGAATCTTTTTCACGGTCATGCGGTTCTGCGGAAAGCGGTACTCGAACTCATCAAAGATCTCCTCGAGCAGCGCTTCTTTGGACTTGTAGAAGTAGTAGATGCTGGGTGCTTTGATGCCAACTTCATCCGCGATGTCACGGATAGTACAGTTGCCAACGCCGCGTTCCGCAAACAAAACGATTGCAGTATCGAGGATCTTGTCCTTGGTGTTGAGCATGGCTAGCATAGAATCACTCCCCGCACGTTTAGATTTGGAGGAACATCCCCCTACTAAATTATAACAAATTGGGAGCGATCCCGTCTTTAATCAATATGTTCAAGAAAAATGGTTTTTTATATGTGAAGAATATTCTACATATGCATACTAAGCGTGTTAGGTACGCCTGTCAAGAACATTAGGGAAACCCCTGACATGTTGGACAAAAATAAACATTACCGCCCAGATAAGCTTCCCGCACGATTCCGCTCCTGCAGACGGGGCAAGGGCCCTTCGCCGTCTTGGAGGAGAGAATTGTCTTGTAGCCGCCGCTTGTGCTGAACAGATCACGCTCCGTATCACGCCCACCCTCCAGCCGCATGCGCAGCAGCGTCTTCTTTACGCTGTCAAACAGGCCGCGAAGGTCCGCATCAAGCAGGGTCTGCAGCTTGCGCTTGGGGTGCAGGTGGGCATTAAATAGGATGTCTTGCAGGACGCCATTGCCCAGGCCAGGGATGCGCTGCTCGGTCGCCAGCAGGGCTTTGACGCTCAGCGTTGGTTTAAGCCCTTGCATCAGCCCATCAAAGTATGCCTCATCAAACGCGGCTTCCAACGGCGAAGGGCTTTTGTTCACCGTGTAGCCCTCCGGCAGGGTGATGTTATTTGCAGGGTAGCACAGCATCGAACCCCACATCTGCACCGTACAGGACATGTGGGAGTCATCGTCAAACTCTATGAGCAGCTGGTGTTTTGCGGGCAACTTGTCCCCGGGCGCGTGGTAGCGCACGGGCGTGGAGAACACCATAAGCGTATCTTCAAAGTTCACCTCGGTGTTGCCGCCGCAGGTGTAGCCGGTGCCAGGATTCGCCCCGGTGAGGCGCTTTCCCGAAAGCAGCGCCTGGTACGCGGCGGAATCACCGCTGTACCAGGCAAAGCCGTGCGGGGTTGCGCCCACCGTAACATTCCGTACTGTCCGGCCCATGAGCGTCTGCTCAATCTGCTCAGCCAGCACGTAACTTTCCGGTAGCTCGATCATATGCGCCTCCTATTTGGCCCAGCGCTTTAGCTTGGGGAATACTTCCAGCATCGCCGCGCGGGCCGCCTCTTCGCTGCCGTACTGCTCCACCACAAACGGAACGCAGCCCTCCACCATTTCTTCCATAGTCTCCTCCTGGGTAAACGCGCCGTCCACGTAGCAGTATTGGCAGTAGTCCGTGCTCTTTGCGCCACCCTTTTCGGTGCCGAAATCCTCGGGCTTGGTCATGGGCATCGCGCAGCTCTGGCAGTATACATCGTTCATGGATTGTGTCCTCCCTTTGTTTTGTTTGATTCAGTATAGGATACTTAACCTGACAACAGTATGTCATATTATTCTTACGGCAATACGATTGCCTGTTTTTTTCGGCAACGTTTGCCGCGCATGCTCAGGAGGCCACCCGAAGAAACGGATGACTTATTTTTCTACAAATTTATCCATAAAGGACAGCGTTTCAATTAGTTTTTCGGCGATGTCATCGTCAATACTTGTCCAAGAGAATCTGTAACCGGGGAAATATGGGCAGATAGTATACGTTTCATCTTTATGAACAATCTCAGTGGAGGCAAATGGGCGCAGACCGGTTTTGTCGGTCTGTACGCAATATCGGCAGCTGTCGCATCGTTTTGCACGTGATACAACAAAACGCTGCACTTCGGGGTTCATTTCATTAAAAGCCAGCAAGTACTTGGTTAGCCCCCCGGGTATGCATAGGCCCAAAACAGCGGGGTTTTGTGTGTAGGCGTCATACTGCGCTGATATGCCTGTATGCCTGATTTTGTACTCGAACCCGCCACTCGGCCGCTCTGTGCTCCACGCGGGATTTGCGTAGGTCAATGTCAATTTGCAGTCGCTTGCGGTTGTGTTATAAATGTCAAACCTTTTGTACCCCTTCCCGGTCATCCAGCCTTCCAGCCTGCGAAAGGACTTTTCTCCAAGCAGCCGGGCATAGATATCCGAAGTATAGGGGTACCCCTTATCAAACAGACAATGCGTAAAGAACACCTGACAGCTATCCGGGCGGGTGGACATCCAGGTCCACGCGGGCGGTAGCTTATCGAGATTATGGATTCCAAGCCGTGACAAGATTGTCTGCTGTCGTTTATTCAGCTTTACAGCCACATTCTGACCGGCGAGAAACATGTTCTGCAAGAGAGCATCCATTGCCGTTGTGAATTTTTTCATTTTAGTTATCAGATCAGGTTTACCATATGATTTCTTAAATCGACTCGGGTAAGCGTCATCCTCATGCTGCAAGGTGACAAAAAGTAACGGCTCGTCAAAAGCCAGTTGATACAATCCTTTTATGAGAGAATAGAAAAATTCCTGTTCGGATACGCTTACAGGCGCGTTTTCATCCGGAATAAATGGCGGAAGCATATCAAGATAGGACTGTGCCATTCTCTGCTCTAAACATGCAAAAGGCATCTTGGAAACCTCTTTTTTGTAGTATTATACCATAGATAACCTGACAGTAGTATGTCACATTATTCGTACAGCAGTGAGATCGCCTTGCTTTTTTCCAGCATTGCCCGCCGCACATGTTCTGGGGCGAGCACCTCCACATACGGGCCAAAGCTGAGCAGGTACCCATACATCCAGTCATCCTCAGGAAAGTCCAGCGTCACGGAGATCGTCCCATCGCTGTTATGGTGCAGCATGGTATCGTCATAATCGTCGTACAGCCGGTGCAGCGCCTCTGGCACAAAGCGTAGCACCAGGTGTGTCATCATCCGTGGGGTCGAGCGCTCGGGCTCTGGCTGGGCTGCCAGCGCCGGCAATGCGGCGCGGTCAAAGCGCTCCGCCGTCAGTTCCACGCCCTTCATCCGCGAGACACGGAAGACGCGAAAGCTTCTGCGCATGTAGCAGTACCCCCACAGATACCATGCCCTGGATTTGAACAGCAACCGGAGCGGTGCGATTCTGCGGCAGGACCGTTCGTTGAGGCTGTTGATGTAGTCCATTTCCAGCACGTACCCGCGCAGAATGGCGTTCTTGATCAGGTCAAACTTGTTTGATTCGTTGGGCTTGCTTTCCCAGGGCGTAAAGTCAATGGATACCCAGTCGGCGGCAGGGTGCTGGAACAGCGCACCCAGTTTTTCCAGCACGGCGTCTATCTCCGGGTATTGGGTCGCTTGCAGCGTTTTGAGGGCGACGATGATTTTCTCGCTCTCCTGCTGGGTGAACGTGGTGCGGCTGAGCGTATAGTCCTCCATCAGCGAGATGCCGCCGCCTGTGCCTTGCATGGCCCGCACTGGGACACCGGATGTGGACAGCACATCCAGGTCGCGGTAAATGGTGCGTGTGGACACGCCGAAGCGTTCCGCCAGTTCCGCGGCGGTAACAGTTTTGCGGTTGAGCAGCAGCACGGTAATTTCCACCAGGCGGTTGAGCTTCATCATCCATCACCTCCGCACAGTATAGCATGGGGCAAACGGAAACGCACGAAAAAGTAGGCCCGCAAGCTGTTCTTGCGGGCCTAGGGGGGAAAGAAAAAAGGGGAAAGGGGAAGGAAAAAGCTGTATAGTTATTCGGCCAGCGCGGCGGTGAACATCGTGATGAAGTCGGGGCAAGCCCATGCGCCGCATCCGCCGAGCACATCGCCGTCCACCAACAGCTGCAGCGAAAGGTTGTTCTGCAGGTAGATGGTGAGCGCCTGGGTGCTCTCGGTCACTTCGCTGCCGCTCTGCACGGCGAACTCCAGCAGGCTGTAGATCAGATCGTTGGCGACCGTCTCATCGGTGATGACGCCCACGCCCGACAGCTCCAGCGCGGCGACCTTGCCGCTGATGTCCAGCGTATCCTCCAGCGTCTCATTGCCAATGAGTGAGCTTGACGCGTAACCAACGCGCTGGAAGAGCCGCATCACGCCGTCCACCTCGGCGGCATACGCCGTCCGGTAGGACAGGCCGGAAACTTCGTAAATCTTTGTGCCAATCGGGAGAACATTGGATACGATGCCGACGGCGCTGGCATTGGACGGCTCATCCGTAAAGGTGGTGACCTCCGCGGAGTAGGTGCCGACCAGCGATGGGGGCACGATCATTTGCAGCATGCGATAGTACCGGCCGTTGACGCCAATCAGCGGCGGGTTTGCGCCCTCGCCCGCAAACAGCGAGCGATACGCCGGAACGCCCTCGCCGGGCAGCTGTCCGGCGGCATAGGTGTGCATGCCGTTCTCGATCGGTAGGCCGTTTATCGGCATCTGGCCGCCATAGTTCAGCCCCAGGCCAATCATCAACGCCACCACCAGCGCCATGCCGACGGCGGGCGTTAACCGCACGAAGGAAGGCCTCCTTGCGGGCGTTGGAACCGGCGATAGCGAAACTTTGCGGCGCGTAGCCTTTACGAGAATGCGATGCCTGAGCGCGGAAGAGGCGTGCAGCCCGCCCAACATTTCCGTCGCGGTCTCACCCAGCTTTTCCACCCCGCTGGCCCTGAAAAGCATTTTTTGCTTCATGGCCTCGCCGGCGGTCAGTCCGCTGAGCATTTCGTCCGCGGTCGGGCGCAGCATTTCCACCTCGATCATCGATCCTCACCTCCCTTTAGCATCGTTTCCAATTTCTTTCTTGCGCGGGACAGCCGGCTGGAAATGGTCCCTTCGGGTAATTCCAGCATGGCGGCAATCTCGGCAATGCCAAAGCCTTGGTAGTAGTGGAGCAAAATAACTTCCTTAAAAGAAGGGGAGAGCTTGGAAACTGCTTCCATGAGGTCCGCCTTCTCGGTACGAAAGTCAATATCATCCGGTGCGGGGATACAGTCAAACGGAGAGCCGAGCACAACGCGTTTGACCCACGCAGCCCTCCACAGATCCCGGCAGCGGTTGAGCGCCACCTTGAGCAACCAGGCCTTCTCGTGGCCGGGCTGTATATCCGGCGTACGAGTGAGCAGCCTTAGAAAGACATCCTGACAAACATCTTCCGCCTTCTGACGATCTCCCAGATAAAAATAGGATACCCGGAGCACGTCGTCGGCATACTGGCTGTATAGCCGCTCGAAGAGGTCTTCCGCCTCGGGCGCGTTGGACATTCCGGCCACACCGCCTTTGCTTGCCATAATTGAAACGCGCTACCCTTTCCGTTTCTTGCATCTTTTGGGAAAAGAATCTTTGCAAAGGCCGGAAACAGAGCTCGCATGCAGTTTGAGTCAAAAAGAGCCTGTTTATCCGCATGGCGTCCTTCATATAACGCGCCACCCGGCAGCCTTCTTCCATAGATTATAGCATATTTGTCAAATACTGAAAAATGCAGGGTTTTTACGCATTCGACATTTTACGACAGGCTTTTCTCTTGCAGAGTATACGTTTTTTTTGTATGATGCTGTAAAGTAAAGGCGAATGGAGGGAGATTGTGACAAACCTTGACGCTCGTATTGGCGAGCTGCGAGAACAAATGGAAGACAAGTATCTTCAGGGTGATAAGGAGGGCGCACTGGAGATTAGCCGCCGTCTGGACCGGTTGATCGCGCTGGCGCAGCGGGAGGGCTTGGTTGGTGAGACAGTAATCTATCCTTCCAAGCATAGCGGTTAAACCCCATCTTGAGAAAATGTTTCCATTTATACCCATATTTATTTCGTATTAAAATCGAATTCATGAAGAAATTATTACAAAACTTCTTGACATTCGACACAATTGCCCCTATAATAGCCTCATCCCAGTTGAGGGAGGGCAATTCTTATGATGAAGCGCATTGGGGCGTGCCTGCTGGCGGTGGCCATGATTATGACCGTTCTGGCGGGTTTTGCGGTTGCGGAGACCACGAAAGTGACGCGGTGCGACGCGCGCCTGCGTAAGCAGAACAACACCAGCAGCGACACGCTGATTGTCGTGCCAGGCGGCACGGATCTTGTCGTGCTGGGCACTTCCGGCGGCTGGACGAAGACAACGTATAAGGGGCACACGGGCTATGTCGCGACTGAGCTCCTCATGGAGTTGACCCGTAGCGGGTACTATCCGCTGAAGGAAGGCGACGAAAACCCCTATGTCACCGAGGTACAGAAGCGCCTGATCGAGCTGGGCTATATGAGCGGCAGCTCGGATGGCACCTTCGGCGCGACGACGAAGACTGCCGTCATGGCCTTTCAGAAGGCGCATAGGATGACGCAGGACGGTATCGCCGGCGGCGAAACGCAGAAGCTGATGTTTTCTAGCTCGGCTAAGGCGGCTTCGGGCGAAACCATGCCCTCGTCGACGGCCGGTACAACAACGCCAACTACCACCACGCAGACGGCATCCGCCACCACGCTGAAGAATGGCAGCCGTGGCGATGATGTGAAGACGCTACAGGCGAGGCTAATCGAGCTGGGCTACCTCAGCGGCAAGGCCGATGGGATCTATGGTTCCAGCACCGAAAAAGCGATTTATGAATTCCAAAAGCGTTCCAACCTGACGGCCGATGGCAAGGCGGGCAAGGTTACGCAGAACCTGATCTACTCCACCGGCGCCAAGACCGCGTCCGGCACGACGCTTAACACCAACACTGGCACTACAACAAACAATACCAGCTATGCTACCTATAAAAAGGGAATGACCAACGACGGCGTCAAGAAGATGCAGCAGCGGCTCAAGGAGCTTGGGTACATGTCCGCTGGCGCGACAGGATACTTTGGCAGCGCCACCTATGAGGCCGTGCAGAAGTTCCAGTCAGCGCACAACCTCAAGAGCGATGGCATCGCCGGCACGGCCACACAGCAGGCGCTGTTCGCCACCACGGCCAAGGCGGCAGGCAGTTCTTCCACGCCTGGCACAAGCACCCAGTCGTATGCCACGCTGAAGGAAGGCATGAAGTCATCCGCCGTGACGACGATGCAGAAGAAACTCAAGACCCTGGGCTATATGTCCGCCAGCGCCACCGGCTACTTCGGCAGCGCCACCAAGACAGCCGTCATCGCGTTCCAGAAGGGCAACAACCTCACGGCGGACGGCGTCGCGGGCAACGCCACGCTCAATAAGCTTTACGGCGACAGTGCCATCTCGTCCGGCTCCTCCGCGCCCTCCGGCAGCGGGTCCAGCGGTGGCGCGGGCAAGATTGAAGGCCCGTCCTCCTCCTCGGTAAAGCTGCTGCACTGGTTCAACGAGGTCAAGCCCTCGCTGAAGTCCAGCAGTGTCGTGCAGGTGTACGATCCGGTATCAGGCTATGGATTCAAGATCAAGGCGCTCTCGCTGGGCCGCCACTTCGATAGCGAACCGCTGACGGCAGAGGATACCTCCTACATGAACGCGGCGTTCGGCGGCGTCACCACCTGGACCCCCAAGACCGTTTGGGTCAAGCTGCCCACCGGCACCTGGACGCTGGCGACGATGCACAACACCCCGCACCTGAGCGGTTCGATTAGCAATAACCACTTTGACGGCCACCTGTGCATCCACTTCCTGCGCGACATGGACGAGTGCAAGCAGAACGACCCCAACTACGGCGTGCAACACCAGAACGCCATCCGCGCCGCCTGGAAGGCCCTCACCGGTATTACCGTTCCCTGATCCTAAGGGAGAGTCCCCCTCATCCCTCAGTATAAAAAGTTCCGGAGCCAGGCTGGAAGAGATTCCAGCCTGGTTTCGTTTTGGCGTGCCCCAGTTCCCGCAGATCGATATGGACAAATCGCCGCTGTTATGATAGCATAAACCCACTCTAATTATTTTATTAGGTGGGTGAAAAGGCGGTCCATGGGTTACACGACCTATGCGTATTGCCTGCTATTCTATGGAAAAGAAAACCAGATCGCTCTCCACACGGCTGATCACCATTTTCATCGTGATTTTAGTTGCCTCAACCTGCGCGGTGGGGGCCATCAGCTACTACCTGAACCGGGACATGGCCATCCGGTTGAGCGGCGAGCGTGCGCTTTCCATTGCGCAGACGATCGCCGGGGTTATTGATCCCGTGAAGTTCCAAGAGGTGGTCGATTCCGGCGAAATGTCGGCGTATTGGGAAGCGGTAAAGGCGCTTGCCGATAAGGTGACGGAAAGCAACCAGCTGAAGTACCAGTATGTCCTGTATGGCTATACAAATGATAGCGTTCTCTACTTTGTCGAAGGCATGAGAGAGGGCGACGAGTTTGAGCAGCTCATGCTCGGCGACACGGACCCGATCGAGTATTACGACCGGGTTTTGGATGTGTTTGCCGGGGAGAACGTCATTTCCAATATTTACAGCGCGGATGAATGGGGAAGCCTTGTGACAGGTCTGGCTCCAATCCTTGACGCGGACGGCACGGTTATCGGCGTGGTGGGCGCGGACATTTCCGTGGATGACGTGCTCAACTCCACCAACTCGTTCGGCCTGATGATCCTGTTGCTGGTGATTGCCATTTCCGTCGTGGTCGCGGTTGCCATCACATTCTACCTCCGTCGCTCGCTGGGCCGTCCCATCGCGGAGCTGACACATGTGGCCAAGCGCATCGCGAAGGGTGAGCAGGATGTCTCCATTCAAACCCAGTCGCTCACAGAGATTGGCGCGCTTGCCGACTCCTTTCGCGATATGATTCAGTCGCTTAAGGTGCAGGCCCACGCGCTCAAGGCCATCTCCGAGGGGGATTTGTCCGTGACCATCGCGCCCCAGTCGGAAAAGGATGTGATGGGCCACGCGATCGCTGATACAGTGGTAAACCTGAACGCGATGATTGGGGAGATAAACCGCCTGACCGAGCAGGTGGCGGAGGAGTCACGCCAGATGGCATCGTCCGCCGATGGCCTGGCCAAGGGTGCAACCTCCCAGGCTTCTGCTGTGGAGCAGCTCTCCGCCAGCATCAGCGAAATCGCCATCCAGACCAAGCAGAGTTCCGCGCTGGCCGCGAAATCCGCTACACTGGCAAATGCCGTGCGCGAGGATGCTGACCTTAGCTTCGCCCAGACGGAGAAGCTGATTGGGGCGGTCAAGGACATCAACCGCGCAAGCGATTCAATCCGCCATGTGATGAAGATGATCGAAGAAATCGCGTTCATGACCAACATCCTCTCGCTCAACGCTTCCGTGGAAGCGGCGCACGCGGGCGAGTACGGCAAGGGGTTCGCCGTGGTCTCCAAGGAGGTGCAGAACCTCGCGAAGAAGACCTCCGAATCCGCAAAGGAAACAGCCGCACTGGTCATGGATACGATCGACAAAACGAAGCTCGGCGTGCGCCTGGCTGAAGAGGTCCACGGCGCAATGGTCAAGGTGGTCGGCAACGTCGTCGAGAGTGACCGCGTCACCGGCGAAATCGCCCTGTCCTCCAGGGAACAGAGCCTTGCCATTGAGCAGATCAACCAGGGCATCAACCAAGTGGCCCAGGTCGTGCAGCAAAACACCCACGTTGCCGAGAAGAGCGCTACCATCAGCAGGGATATGTACGAACAGTCCAGGACGCTGGCGGAGTTGATCACTAGGTTTAAGACGAGACGGAAGTGAGGAGACGCCAGGGGGAGCGCTGCTCCCCCTGGACCCCCACGCGAAGGGCTTCGCCCTTTCGAAACCCAACATTTCGCCTCACGGCGGGTTGGGTTTTTCTGTATAAATAAACTTTACCCGCCGTGAGGCGAAATGTTGGAGGTCCAGGAGGCCAGCCTCCTGGCCGGGGGTCTGGGGGACAGCGTCCCCCAGCGTTCCCCGTTTCCCTGCTTGACTTTTGCGTGCTCCCTGCTTTATAATCATCTGACAACAACGCGATGAAGGAAAGAGTAGCGCGCAGGTCGCCCGCATAAGAGAGCCGGGTCAGGTGAAAGCCGGACGGGTTGGGGCGCGTGAACATGGTTCCGGAGCGGCTTCGTCGAAGGATGTCCGAAGACATAGTAGGCGGAGACGGTAGGCACCGTTACGGGCCGGCTGCGTGATGGCGCAGCGCGACAATCAGGGTGGGTAGAGCGGATTCGTCCGTCCCTTGTTTGGGGCGGGCTTTTTTGTACCATCATATCGCTAACGGAGCGGCGGTATCCCACCGGCTCAACCGGTTCATTGATAAAGGAGGCAACCCGGATGTCATTTCCCAAGACGTTCTACATCACAACACCTATTTACTATCCGTCCGATAACTTGCACATCGGGCATGCGTACACCTCTGTCGCGGCGGACACCATGACCCGTTTCAAGCGGCTGACTGGCCATGACGCGTATTTCCTGACCGGCACGGACGAGCACGGGCAGAAGATTGAGCGCAAAGCGGAAGGTGCGGGCGTCACGCCCCAGCAGTACGTGGACAAAATCGTCGCGGGCATCAAGGAACTGTGGAAGCTGATGGACGTAGAGTACGATGATTTCATCCGCACCACGGACGAGCGGCATGAAGTTGCCGTGCCGAAGATTTTCCGCAAGTTCTACGAGCAGGGGGATATTTACAAGGGCGAGTACGAGGGCTGGTACTGCACCCCGTGCGAGGCGCACTGGACGCAGACGCAGGTGGCCGACGGCAAATGCCCCGACTGCGGCCGTCCGGTGGAGCTAGTGCGCGAGGAATCGTACTTCTTCCGCATGAGCAAGTACCAGGACTGGCTGATCCGCTACATTGAGGAGCACCCGGACTTCATCCAGCCGCCGTCCCGCGCCAATGAGATGCTCAACAACTTCCTGCGTCCGGGCCTACAGGACCTGTGTGTATCACGCACGTCGTTCAAGTGGGGCGTGCCGGTGGACTTCGACCCCGATCACGTCATCTATGTGTGGATAGACGCGCTCTCTAACTACATCACCGCGCTGGGCTACGGCACCGAGGACGAGTCGCTGCTTGAAAAGTATTGGCCCGCCAACGTGCAGCTGGTCGGCAAGGAAATCGTGCGGTTCCATACCATCTACTGGCCCATCATGCTCAAGGCGCTCGGCCTGCCGCTGCCTCAGCAGGTGTTTGGCCACGGCTGGCTGGTCTTTGGCGGGGAGAAGATGAGCAAATCGCGCGGCAACATCGTCGATCCGGTGACGCTGTGCGGCCGCTATTCGTCCGATGCCATCCGCTATTTCCTCATGAGGGAAATGCCGTTCGGCTCCGACGGCAACTTCACCAATGAAGCGCTGCTCACGCGCATCAATGCCGACCTCGCCAATGACCTGGGCAACCTCGTCAGCCGCACCACCGCGATGATTGAGAAGTACTTTGGCGGTGAAGTGCCGGAATGCGGCGAGCTGACGAGCCTTGAAAACGTGCTGCGCGAGACCGCGCTGTCGCTGCCCGCGAAGGTGCTGACGAACATGAACGCGCTGCAGTTCTCGCTGGCGCTTGCGGACATCTGGAAGCTGGTGGGCGATTGCAACCGCTACATCGACGCTACCGCGCCGTGGATTCTGGCGAAGAACGAAGAGGACCGGCCGCGCCTTGGTACTGTGCTCTACCATCTGGCGGAGTGCGTGCGCATTGTGGCGGTGCTGATTGGGCCGTTCATGCCGCGCACGCCCGCGCGCATCTATGAGGCCATCGGACTCACAGATGACAGCGCGAAGACCTGGGATTCGCTGGCGAAGTTCGGCGGGCTGAAGCCCGGCTCCAAGGTACAGAAGGGCGACGCGCTGTTCCCGCGTATCGACATTGCCAAGGAGCTGGAGGAGCTGGCGCCGGCCGTTACGGAAGCTGTGCCCACATCGGAACCTGCGGCTGCACCTGTGCCCGTGGTCGAAACCGCCGCGCCGGAGGTCAAGCCCACGATCGTGATCGACGACTTTGCCAAGGTGCAGCTGAAGGTTGCGCTGGTGACGGCGTGCGAGGCGGTCAAGAAGTCCGACAAGCTGTTGCAGCTGACATTGAAGGTCGGCGACGAGACGCGCACGGTGCTCTCCGGCATCGCGCATAACTACACGCCCGAGGAGATGGTTGGCAAGAAGGTCGTGCTGCTCTATAACCTCGCACCCCGCAAGATGCGCGGCATTGAGTCGCAGGGCATGGTTCTCTGCGCGGGCGAGGGCGACGTCTTCCGCCTGTTGACAGTGGACGGCGACATCGCGGATGGGAGCGACATTTCCTGATGCTGTTCGATACGCACTGCCACCTGGACGACAGGCGGTTCGATGCCGACCGGGAGGCCGTTATTTCCGATATGCAGGCGCAGGGATTCATGCCCTGCGTCGTCGTTGGCGCGGATATGGAATCCTCCCGCGCGTGCCGGGCGCTCGCCTACACGCGGCCATGGCTCTACTTCGCCGCCGCCGTGCACCCGCACGACGCCAAGGACTATGACGATGCCTCGCACGCGGAGTTAACCGCGCTGATGGCAGACCTCCGGTGTGTCGCCTGGGGCGAGATTGGCCTGGACTATTACTACGACAATTCCCCGCGCGATGTACAGCGGACAGTATTCGCCCGCCAACTGGACGCCGCCGCCGCACTCAAAAAGCCAGTGATTTTCCATGTGCGCGACGCTCATGGCGATGTAACGGATATCCTGCGCGCGCGCCGGGACAGCCTGCCGCCGGGCGTGCTGCACTGTTACAGCGGCAGCGTGGAGCAGGCGCATGTCTATCTGGACATGGGCTTCTACATTTCGCTCGCCGGGCCTGTGACATTCGCGAAAGCGCCGAACCTGCACGCGGTGGCGCAGATGGTGCCGGACGACCGTTTGCTGATCGAGACGGACAGCCCTTACCTCGCGCCTGAGCCGGTGCGCGGCCGCCGCAACGACCCGCGCAATGTTCAGCACATTGCGCGCCGCATCGCCGAGCTGCGCGGTGTGCCCTACGAGGCGCTCTGTGAGCAGACGCGTCAGAACGGCATGCGCCTGTTCGGCATCCCGGAGGTGTCATGAAAGAAAAGTTTCACTACAAGAAAGAGATGGGGCAGAACTTTATCTTCGATCCCGCGCTGATCGAGCAGCTGGCCGACGCTTCGCTCGTTACCCGGGCGGACGGCGTGCTGGAGATCGGCCCCGGACGCGGCACCCTGACCGGCGCGCTAGCACGTCGCGCCCGCAAGGTCATCGCCGTGGAACTCGACCGCACGCTGCTCAATGACTTGGAAGTGTCGATGGCGCTGTACCCGAACGTAGAGATCGAACCGGGCGACATCCTCAAGGTAAACCTCCCGCAGATCGTCTCCCGGCTCGGTACGCCCTGCCGCGTTGCGGCCAATCTGCCCTATAACATCACCACACCGGTGCTGGAGATGCTGCTGACATCCCGCCTGCCGCTTGCCACCATCGCAGTGATGGTACAAAAGGAAGTCGGTCAGCGGATGATGGCAAAGCCCGGCAACGACGGCTACGGCCCGTTCACGCTGTTGATCGACTACTTTGCTGAAGTCAAGGAAATGCTCTTTGTGCCCGCTGCGTGCTTCACGCCGCCGCCGAAGGTCGATTCCAGCTTCATGCTGCTGACCTTGAGACCGACTCCCGCCGTCGCTGTCCCCGATGAAGCCCTCCTTTTCCGCACCATCCGTACCGCGTTCGCGATGCGCCGCAAAACCCTCGTCAACAACCTGATGGCCGGATTTACCCTCTCCCGCGAAGAGGCAGCAGCAGTGCTGGAGCGCTGCGCCTTAGTGCCGACAGCGCGCGGCGAGGAGCTGACGCTGGAGGATTTCGCGAGGCTGGCGGGGGTGCTAGGAAGATGATAAAGAGGCGATAGGGGGGCGTTATCCCTATAACCCTACCATAGGGCCTTGCCCGCCGGACACCCTTCTTTGCCTGTGGGCAAGGGAGGGTGTTTGGTTTTATCACTGGAGAAACCACCCTCGCCCGCAGGCGATGTTGGGTTTCCAAAGGGCAAGGCCCTTTGGTAGGGGGTCCAGGGGGACAAGGTCCCCCTGGCGTACCCACCTTGGTGCACATTGCCCACAATTCACATGTCTCTTTTATTTCGAAGTTTTAGTTTACAAACAATCTTTCGTTTGATACAATTATTGCAAGGAGCCGCGGAAGCAATCGCGGCAAGCGAGAAAGAGGAGGGTATCCAATGAAGAGGCTAGGCTCAAAAAGGGCCGTAGGATGGCTAATGCTGTTCTTCGTCCTGCTGTTGGCCGTAACGTCCGCGTTTGGAACCGAAACCGCCGATCTTGTCGGGGAGGTTGCGGGCGAAGAGGTTGCCGAGTATGTCAGCAACATGCACGCCACCTTCTGGGCGCTGGTACCGCCAATTGTCGCCATCGCGTTGGCGCTGATCACCAAGGAGGTGTACTCCTCGCTCTTCATCGGCATCGTCGTCGGTGCGCTGTTCTATGCGAACTTCAACGTAGAAATGGCGCTCACCACGATGATGACCGAGGGGTTTATCGCAAAGCTGGCCGATGGCTGGAACGTCGGCATCCTGATTTTCCTGGTTATCCTGGGCATCATGGTGCAGCTGATCAACAAGGCAGGCGGCTCTGCGGCATATGGCGTCTGGGCCGGCAAGCGCATCAAGAGCCATACGGGCGCACAGCTTTCCACCTTCGCGCTGGGCGTGTTGATCTTTGTGGATGACTACTTCAACTGTCTGACTGTAGGCTCCGTCATGCGGCCGGTAACCGACCGGCACAACATCTCGCGTGCGAAGCTGGCGTACATCATTGACGCCACCGCTGCGCCGATCTGCATGATCGCACCAATTTCTTCCTGGGCGGCGGCGGTCACCGGCGTGGTGGAGGGGTACAACGGGTTGGATCTGTTCATCCGTGCGATCCCCTATAACTTCTACTCGCTGCTGACGATCGTGATGATCATCACCATCTCGCTGATGAAGTTCGACTTTGGCCCGATGCGCGTGCATGAAGAGAATGCCCAGAAGGGCGATCTGTACACCACAGACGCGCGCCCCTACGCCAATGTTGTCGAAGAGAAGATCAGCAGCAAGGGCAAGGTGGCCGATCTGCTCGTGCCGATCCTGGTGCTTATTTTCTCCTGCATCGTCGGCATGATCTACACCGGCGGCTTCTTCTCGGGCGAGAGCTTCAGAGACGCGTTCGCCAATTGCGACGCATCGCTCGGCCTGTCACTGGGCTCCATGGTCGGGCTGCTGTTCGCGTTCGTCTACTTCATGATTCGCCGTGTGATGACGTTCAAGGAGTTCTGCGAAGCGATCCCCAAGGGATTTAACGCGATGGTCCCGGCCATCCTGATCCTGACCTTTGCCTGGACGCTCGGCGGCATGACAGACCTGCTCGGCGGCAAGGAATACGTCGCGGGCCTGGTAGAGGGCAGCGCGGCGAGCTTCCAGATCTTCCTGCCGGTGATCATCTTCCTGGTGGCGACCGGCCTGTCGTTCGCAACGGGCACCTCGTGGGGCACGTTTGGCATTCTGCTACCGATCGTCGTCGCCGTGCTCGATCCCACCAACGAGCTGCTGATCATCTCCGTCTCCGCGTGCCTCGCGGGCGCGGTGTGCGGCGACCACTGCTCGCCGATCTCCGATACGACGATCATGGCTTCCACCGGCGCGCAATGCGACCACGTCAACCACGTCTCCACCCAGTTGCCCTACGCGCTGCTGGTGGCGGCGGTATCAGCCGTGTTCTACATCGTCGCAGCCCTTGTGAAGAGCGCATGGATTGCGCTGCCGCTCGCGTGCGTGACAATGGTGGCGGTGCTGTATGTAGTCAAGCTGCTGACGACCGCCAGGGCCAAGAGCCGCTCGACGTACACGGCGTAAGGAAAAAAGAAACGTGGGGGACGCCAGGGGAGCTCTGCTCCCCTGGACCCCTCGCGAAGGGCGTTGCCCTTTCGAAACCCAATGTTTCGCCTGCGGGCGGGTTGGTTTTTATCGATTATGCAAAACGCGCATTTCGCTAAAAATCCACCCGCCCGCAGGCGAAATGTTGGAGGTCCAGGAGGCACTGCCTCCTGGCAGGGGTCAAGAGGACAGCGTCCCCTTGGCCTCGTTTTCACCATCGCCCCTCAACTTCGGCCACTCCACCAGCATGAATGTCGCGAAGCATGCCACTGGCCCGATGAAATCCGAGATCGGCTCGGCCAGGAAGACGCCGCGCACGCCCAGGCCGAACACTTCCGGCAGCAGCAGGACTAGCGGTACTACGATGAACGCCTTGCGCAGCAGGGAGAAGAAAATGGCCTGCTTGGACTTGCCCAGCGATACGTAGCAGCGTTGCGCGCTCATCTGCAGGCCCATGAAGAAGAACAGCGCAAAGTATGTGCGGCACGATGGGATGCCCGCTGCGATCAGCTCGGGATCGTCGCTGAAGAGGCGCATCAGCGTTTCCGGTATGCCCATCGCCAGCGCCCAGATGAGTGTAGCAAAAGCGAGGCAGGCAAAGAATGTGAAGATCATCGCCTGCCGCAGGCGGTCGTAGCGCTTTGCGCCGTAGTTGAAGCCAATGACAGGCAGTGCCGCCTGGGAAAAACCGGCTATCGGCATCGTCAGAACTTGGCGGAGTGAGCTGACCACCGTCATCACGCCGACGTATACATCGCCGCCGGTGCGCTGTAGGCTTGCGTTGCAGACGATCGCCACGAGGCTGTCGTTCACGCTCATGATGAACGAGGACATGCCCAGGCCCAACACGCGCCGGATGATCGCGCCGTCGGGGCGCATCGCCGCAAGCCGCAGTCGCAGCAGAGAACGTCTGCTCATCAGGAACCAGAGCACCCACGCGGCGGAAACCGCCTGCGACAGCACCGTCGCCAGCGCCGCGCCTTCTACACCCATGTTCAGTACAAAGATAAACAGCGGGTCCAGCGCCAGGTTCAGCACCGCGCCGATGAGCACGGTCAGCATGCTGACCCGCGCAAAGCCCTGCGCGCTGATAAAGGAGTTCATGCCCAGCGTCATCATCACCAGGATGCTGCCCGATGCGTATATGGTCAGATAGCTGTCTGCGTATGCGAACGTGTCCTCGCTCGCGCCAAACCAATAGAGCGCTTCACCCTTGATGAGAAGGCATACCGCCGTCAGCGCCACGCCAAAGATGACCAGCAATAAAAAAGAGTTGCCGATGATGCGCTCGGCGCGCGCCTTATTGCCCTCGCCCCGCGCAATGGCCATCAGCGGCGCGCCGCCCATGCCTGCCAGCGCTGCGAACGCCGAAATGATCATGATGAAAGGAAAGGTAACGCCCACGCCCGTCAGCGCAAGGCTGCCGATATCCGGGATGCGGGCGATGAATATACGGTCTACGACATTGTACAGTGCGTTGATGATCTGTGCGCCGATGAGCGGAATTGCGAGCCGGGTGATGGTCGCGGGAATGCTTCCCTGCGAAAAGTCGTTCTTTGTATCAGACAACGTTTCTCGCCTCCATACGGCGGCGCGAATTCGAAGATATCGCGCCATAGGGGGGATTTCGCCAGAAATCCCTACTGCCTGCCAGTATACCATACACACCGCGCGATTGCCACCCGAGGGCGTATATGCTACAATGCAAACGTGGCAATGCGCCCGAAAAGGAGAGTCTTGCATGGAATTCTTGCGGCTGCTGGAGGGAATCCGCTCGCCCTTCCTGACGATGGTATTCAGGTTTCTCACAGACTTTGGCGAGGAGTCGTTCTTCCTGCTGGTGCTATGCGCGCTGTATTGGTGCATTAACAAGCAGCTTGCGTACGGCGTGGGCATCTCCTTTTTTGTCTCCTCCATGCTGACGCAGGGCATGAAGATCACATTCCGGGTGGAGCGGCCGTGGATCATCGACCCGGCGTTTTCGCCGGCGAAAGGCGATGGAATCTTGGCTACGGCGACGGGCTATTCATTCCCCAGCGGGCATACGCAGAGCGCTACGGCGCTGTTTACTTATCTGGGACTGGCAAGCCGGAAGAAAAGGGTGCTGATAGCGTGCCTGGTCCTCTCGCTGCTGGTGGGCTTCTCCCGGATGTACCTGGGCGTGCACACCCCGGTGGATGTGGCGGTGGGGTTCTTGCTGGCGCTCACGGTTGCGACGCTGTCATACTGGTACATGGGCAAAGGGTTTTCGTATACGCCGCTGATCTGGGCGATGCTGATCGGCTCTATCGGTGTATTGGTTTACGCCCTTACGCAGCAGGGCGGCGGCGTGCTGGAGGATAAGAACCTTGCGGACGCGTGCAAGGCGGCGGGCGCGTGCATTGGCTGCGCGGGAGGGCTCATTGCGGAGCATAAATGGATTCATTTCTCGGAAAAAACAGCGCGCCCCTGGCATCAAGTTCCCAAGTTTCTGCTTGGCGTCGCGGTGCTGCTGGGGATAAAGGCTGGCCTCAAGCCGGTGCTGGGCGAGAGCCTGCTGGCGGACGCGTTTCGCTACACGCTGATGGCGCTGTGGGCACTTGCCATCTACCCGCTGATAATGCGGCGGATATTCCCCGCGCCTGTGGCAAGCAGCTAAAAGCCTTGCATCCGGCCGCGCTTTTGGTTATTATAGAAAGATCAACACAGACCCCAACGCCGCCCCCGCAAGGAGATGCTGCTATGTCCATTCTGACTGTTTCCAGTTTTGTCAAAGATACCCGCTACGATGGCTTTCTGCTGGTGCGCAGCGCGGATATGCGCTCCGCGTCCAATGGATCGCGCTACCTGGATATGACGCTGGGTGATCGCACCGGCGAGATCAACGCCAAGCAGTGGGATGGGGCATCCGCGCCGCCTCCGGCAGGGGTGGTGGTGCGCGTGCGCGGCCAGCTGCATGAATACAACGGGCGGCTGCAGCTGCGCGTGGAAAAGATCCGTCTGGCCACGCCGGAGGATGCGATCCCGCTGGAAAACCTGGTGCTCTGTGCGCCCAGGCCGCCGGAGGAGATGATGGCGGAAGTGCGTGCGGCGGTTGCGCGCATGGAGAGTGAAGACCTGCGCAGCCTGATTACATGGCTGTTGGATGATGCGGGCGAGACGTTGCTCACTTTCCCTGCCGCCGCCAAGCTCCACCATGCCGAGCGGTCGGGCCTTCTGCACCACGTGACATCAATGCTCAGAATGGCGGAGCATTATGCGGATGAATATCCCTCTCTCGATCGTGATTTATTGGTAGCGGGCGTAATTGCCCATGACCTGGCGAAAATTGGCGAACTGAATGCGAGCACGCTGGGTACGGTATCCGATTACAGTGCCGATGGGCAGCTGATCGGCCACCTGGTGCGTGGGGTTGCGCGGATTGACGCGGCGGGAAAAAAGCTCGGCTGCAATGAAGAGATCCTGATGATGATCGAGCACATGGTGCTCTCGCATCACGGCGTGCCGGAGTACGGCAGCCCGCGCCCACCGATGTTCCCCGAGGCGGAGGTGCTCAGCCACCTGGACATGCTGGATGCGCGCCTCTATGAAATGGACGCAGCGCTGGCGCTGGTTCGCCCCGGAGGATTCTCGGAGCGGCTGTGGTCGCTGGAGCGCAAGCTCTACCGCCGCGTGAGCGCGCCTTCGGAGGGAAAGGAGAACCCATGAAGAACAAACGGGGCGTTGCCTTTGCGCTGGCCGCGCTGCTTTTGCTGGCGCTCGTAGTGCAGACGGCGGCACTTGCGGTGACGATCCAGACGCCGGTCATCAACCGCAGCATCGCCAGAAACGAGGCAAGGTCGCTCGACGCGATGCCGGAGGCGGCGCGCGCGCGGACGGACACGCTGGTGATCGGGGTGCCGGACCTGATGGGGGAGACCAACCCTTTCTTTGTGGAGACCGCGGGCGATGACAGCGTCGCGTCGCTGCTGTATGACGAGCTGGTGTTCCGGGATAACAGCGGCGGGGCGGGCGCGGGCGTGGCCACGTTCGCCGTATCGGCAGATGGCAGGACGTATACGTTCACCATCAAGGAGAACGTCAAGTACGCGGACGGCGTGGCTGTTACCAGCGATGACTTCATCAACGCGCTGTACCTGTTGCTGATGCCGGGGTACAGCGGCGCGTACGACATTGCGCGCCTTGGCATCTCTGGTGCTGAGGCGTACCAGAGGGGCGAGAGCGCACAGGTCAGCGGTATTGCCCGCGTCAGCGAGCGTGCTTTCTCCGTCACCACCGACGTGCAGAACCCGCAGGCGCTGCTCTATCTGGCGATTCCAGCGCTGCGCGTGTCCGTCTTTGGCGACATGAGGCGGCCCGGGGAGGTTGCGACACGGGAGGATTTCACCGCGTTTTGCAGGGCCGCGCTGGAGAGCGTGCGCGCGGCGGATGCCACCGGCATGACCTACGGCCAGTATACGCTCACCCAGGCGGAGCCAGGCGTGCGCGCCGTGTTTGCGAAGAATGCCGGGTACTGGCGGGGCGAGCCGAAGATCGGCACGGTGGAGCTGCTCGTTGTCCCCTCGGAATCGAAAAAGGCGTTTGCCGCCATCGAGAGCGGTCTGGTGGATATCATCAGCCTCATGGGCACCACGGACATCGTGGCCAGCGCGTTTGAACTTGGGTTTATCAACCTCTACACCTGGGAAGGGGATGTGCTGGGGTATCTGGGCATGGACCTGGAGAACGCGCTGTTTTCCGATGCCTCGGTGCGGCAGGCGCTCGCGATCGGCTTTGACCGCGACCATGCGCGCGCCGATGCGATGGAACGGTATGCATTGCTGCCCAATGTGGTGCTGTTTGACAGCTTTGGCAGCGACGCATCGTCCGGCGAGCTGTACCCGTATGATGCTGAGCGCGCCACCCAGCTGCTGGAGGACGCGGGCTGGGTGAAGGGCGAGGACGGCCTGCTGCACCGCGCGGGCAAGACCTTCGCATTTACACTCACCTACAACACACAGAATCCTGTGATGGACAGCATTGTGAGGTGGATGCAGGAGGGGTACCAGGCGCTGGGGATCGACATGCAGGTGGAAACCGTGCCGCTGGAGGAACTGACTGAGCGGATCGAGCGGGGCACGTGCGACATGTACTTCCGCGCCAGACGTTTGCCGCCCAGCGCGGCGCTTGCGGCCGATCTTTTCGTTGGGGACAGCTACCGCAATGAGAGCGGCTATGATGACGCGGCACTGGAGAGGTTTCTGCGGTTGGCTGCCGCCGAGACGGATCCCGCCCGGCAGAGCGTTTACTATGAAGTGCTCTTCCAGGAGCTGTATGCTGAGTTGCCATTCATCCCGCTGTACCGCCGCTCTGAAATGCTGCTGGTTAATGCCCGCGTGATGAACGCAGCCGTTACCACCGCGCACAACATCACTGCCGAGGTGTACCGCTTCTTCCTGGTGGATACGTTGGAAGGACAATGGTAACCTGCGAACACAAAGGAGGACTCCCCCATGAAAAGAAAACTTGCGCTGATGCTTACCCTGGCTATGCTCTGCGCGGCATGTGCCGTGCCTGCTGTTGCGGCGACAAACTTCTCCTACGAGGGCATCTGGGCGTATTTTGAGGACCTGGGCTTCTCAATGTATTTGCCCAAGGCGTGGATGCGCTTTCAGCCGGAAGACGACAGCTATGTCTTTGGCAGCGAGGATGGGGCGAACCGGATGGTTGTTACGCTGATGGAGGTGCCCGCCTCAACGATGGAGGATGTGCTGGCCGATTTCAGCACGGCGGAAGGCTATGAAAATGTGACCACCGTCATGTTCGGCAAGACGCCCTTTGTCATCTATGAGTACCCTCAGGCGGATGTGTTTGGCGCGGTTACGCTGTCAGAGGACGGGGCGCTGGCGTATTACTTCAAGTTCTTCCCCAACAGCGATCAGCAGTTTGGGGTGGTGGCCGGGGAAATCATGGCATCGCTTACCGTGCGGGAGTAGTTGTATTTTTATACGGCTGGATACTTGACAGAAAAGTATTACTTTAGTATACTGTGCTGCATCCGACGCGGAAAATTGGAAGGAGAAAGACGAATGAAAAGGACTCTGGTGGTTTTGCTTGCCCTGATGATGCTCTGTGTTTCTGCCCTGGCGATGGCCGAAGCGGCTGCTGAGGTTACGGTTGAAGTCACCTTTGAAGGTGAATGGGTTGAGTTTGAGGAGTATGGCCTTAAGATCTGCCTGCCCACCGATTGGGTGGAGTATGAGGTGGAGGAAGAGCTGTACATGGCTGGCACGGAAGATGATACCCAGCTGCTGGTGATGAACGAGTTGGAGCTGGATGAAGCCACCATCGAAGCGCTGCTTGCGGGGCTGACCGATACAGAGGGTCTCACCGATGTTGCCATCGTGATCATTAACGGCGTTTCGTACGTTACCTACGTGATCGAAGACGATGATGTTTTCGGCGTTGTGACCATCACTGAGGCAGGCGCGGTGCTTGACTTCATGTTCGCTCCCAATAGCGACAGCGATTTCGTTGACCTGGCGATGCAGATCGTGGCTTCGATCACCACGATGGAATAACCTTTCGCTTTGAAAAGCCCGCAGGCCTTTGTGCTTGCGGGCTTTACTTTTCCCCCTGCGCCCGGTATGATACGGGAAGATAAGGGGGAAGTGTATATGCAATTTGCATTGCTCACGGCACTGGGGATAGGCGGCGCGACCGTCGTCGGCGCTGCGCTTGGGTTTCTATTTAACCGGGTTTCGCATAAGTTTAATGACATCATCCTCAGCTTTGCCGCGGGGGTCATGCTCGCCGCTGCGCTGATCGGACTGATCCAGCCGTCGCTGGCGCTGGGCGGCCCGCACGGCTGCTGGATCACGGCCATTGGCATCTTCGCCGGTGCGCTGTTTCTCAACCTTGCCGACCGGTTCACGCCGCACCTGCACAACATTGCCGGGGTGGATAGCGAGCGCCACGCGGGCAATGAGGGCCTGAACAAGATCATGCTGTTCGTGGTGGCGATCGCCATTCATAACCTCCCGGAGGGCATTGCCGCGGGCGTCGCGGCAGGCCAGGGCGATGCCGGAAACTCCATGGCGGTCACGGTAGGCATCATGCTGCAGAATGTGCCGGAGGGTATGATTGTCGTAGCACCGCTGATGGCGGCCGGGGTGGGCAAGGGGCGGGCGTTCGGCATTGCGGCCTTCACCGGGCTCATCGAGGTGATTGGCACGATCATCGGTTTCTTCGCCGTCTCCATTGCGACGGCGGTGCTGCCCTTTGCGCTGGCGTTTGCGGGGGGCACCATGCTCTACGTGATCGGCGATGAAATGATCCCCGAGACGCACTCGCATGGCTTTGAGCGCGCTGCCACCTATGCGCTGCTGATGGGGGTCGTGGTGATGCTGATTGTGGACTTTTATGTCGGATAGCGGCGAAAAAGCCGGTTAGAAACACTGAAAACGACGATTGGGAAGGTAGATCATTGACTTTCACTGTCTTTTGCGATACGCTAGGATCAGAAAAGACAAGGAGCACTTGATGAATATGAACGATAACCTGCCCAAGGGCAGTAAGCCCCTAATCTATTACGGCTTAATCGCAATGCTGGTGATTCTGCTGCTCAATGCGTTTGTGTTCCCCACGCTGATGCAGCCGCAGGTCATTGAAGTGGGGTACAGCGATTTTCTTGACATGGTGGCCGAGGGGCGCGTAACCGAAGTCGCGAAGGGTGATACCGAAATTACATTCCTGGCCAAGGCCGAAAACGGCAAGGAGGCAGTTTATAAGACGGGTATCTGGCCGGACGAGGGGTTGACCGAGCGGTTGCGCGCCGCGGGCATCACCTTTGCCGCCGCGATTCCCTCGCAGGCATCCCCGATACTCAGCTTCCTGATCTCCTGGGTATTCCCCATTGTGCTGTTCTTCTTCATCGGCAGGATGCTTTCCGGCGCGCTGAACAAGCGCATGGGCGGAAACATGATGACATTCGGCAAGTCCAACGCAAAGATATACGTGCAGGCGCAGACGGGCAAGACCTTCGTGGATGTAGCGGGCCAGGATGAGGCCAAAGATGCATTGATGGAGATCGTTGACTTCCTGCACAACCCGCAGAAGTACGCTGCCATCGGTGCGACACTGCCCAAAGGCGCGCTGCTCGTAGGCCCCCCCGGCACCGGCAAAACGCTGCTGGCCAAGGCTGTTGCGGGGGAGGCGAACGTGCCGTTCTTCTCCATTTCCGGCTCGGAGTTTGTCGAGATGTTCGTGGGCATGGGCGCGGCAAAGGTGCGCGACCTGTTCAAGCAGGCTACGGAGAAAGCGCCGTGCATCGTGTTCATTGATGAGATCGACACCATTGGCAAGAAACGCGACGGCGTGAACAGCATCGGCGGCAACGATGAGCGTGAGCAGACGCTCAACCAGCTGCTCTCGGAGATGGACGGCTTCGATGGCAAGAAAGGTGTCGTCATCCTGGGCGCGACCAACCGCCCGGAGACGCTGGACAAAGCGCTGTTGCGTCCCGGCCGGTTCGATCGGCGCATTCCCGTGGAGCTGCCCGATCTGGCCGGGCGCGAAGCGATCCTGAAGGTGCATGCCAAGGCCATCCAGGCTGACCCGAAGGTCGACTATTCCGTCATCGCCCGCGCCACCTCCGGCGCGTCCGGTGCGGAGCTGGCGAACATCATCAACGAGGCGGCGCTGCGCGCGGTGCGCATGGGCCGCGATATGATCAATCAGAGCGACCTGGAGGAGAGCGTCGAGGTTGTCGTTGCAGGATACCAGCGTAAAAACGCCGTGCTCTCCCCGCAGGACAAGAAGATCGTCGCATTCCACGAGATCGGCCATGCGCTCGTCGCGGCCAAGCAGTCGCACTCTGCGCCAGTGCACAAGATCACCATCATCCCGCGCACATCCGGCGCGCTTGGCTATACGATGCAGGTGGACGAGACGGAGCGCGTGCTGCTGAGCAAGGAAGAGGCGCTCGCGAAGGTCACCACGCTGACCGGTGGGCGCGCAGCGGAGGAGCTGATCTTCGGTTCCGTCACCACCGGCGCGGCCAACGACATCGAGCAGGCCACCCGCCTCGCCCGGGCCATGATCTCCCGCTACGGCATGAGCGAGCAGTTCGGCATGGTGGCGCTGGAAGCCGTGACCAACCAATACCTGGGCGGCGATACGTCGCTGATGTGCTCCGCCGAAACAGCCACCAAGATCGACAATGAGGTGATCGCCCTCGTCGCCGACTGCCACAAGGCCGCCGCGGATATCCTGAAGCGCAACGAGAAGAAGCTGCGGGAGCTGGCGGATTACTTATGCGAGAAAGAGACGATTACTGGTGAGGAGTTCATGGCGATGATGGGGGCGTAGGAGGGCGAAAGAGGAACGCAAGGGGGCTCTGCCCCCTTGACCCCCGGGAAGGGCTTTGCCCTTTCCAAACCCATCTCTGCTCACGCAGGGGTGGGTTTTTTGTGCTTCGGATAATCTCGCTTGACAATGAATAGTACTATATGGTACTGTGCTATATGAGACGGAGGTGATTGGCTCGAATAAGACGGATGGTGGGTTCCTGATTTCGCAGATCAAGCAGATCAGTGGCAGGGTATTTGAGCGACTGCTGGCAGGTGCGGGCGTCGATGCGTTCAATGGCGCACAAGGGCGCATACTATACGTACTCTGGCAGGCGGATGACATTCCCATTGTGGAGCTGGCGCAGAAGACGGGCCTTGCAAAAACCACGCTGACCAGCATGCTGGACCGGATGGAGGCGTCGGGCCTCGTATCCAGGACGCCGGACCGGGTGAACCGGCGGCAGATTCGTATCGCGCTGACGGATGAGGCGCGGCTGCTGCGGCAGGATTACGATCAGGTGTCGGCCGATATGAACGGCATTTATTACGCAGGGTTCTCGGATGAGGAGGTCATCACGCTTGAGAACACGCTGCGGCGCGTCCTCAAGAATCTACAGGAAAGCGAGAAAAAGATATGAAACAAGTACTGCGCACACAAGCAGATGCACTGGTGGCCAGCACGAAATTGGTCGCCGGTGCGAAGATAGCCATTGTCTCTTCGATTGATGAAAACGGGTACCCCAATACCAAGGCCATGTTCGCGCTGCAGCATGATGGGCTGTTTACGCACTACTTTTCGACAAATCTATCGGCAAAGCGCAGTCAGCAGTTTCGCAGCAATGGCAAGGCGTGCGTGTATTTCTGCGATAACCCGCAGTTTATGGGACTGATGCTGATTGGCACCATGCAGGTGATGACCGACCACGAGCACAAGGCGATGCTCTGGCGCGAGGGGTTCGAAATCTACTATCCGAAGGGTGTGGATGACGAGGACTATTGCGTTCTGAAGTTTACGGCGGAGAAGGGCAACTACTATCACGGGCTGGAAAACACGGATTTCGGTCTGGAGGATTACGAAGATGCCTGATTTTGATCCGAAAGCCCCGGGCTTTTTTGCGCAGCAAGTGATGCTGATTGGTACTTATGATGAGGACGGAAACGAGCGTTTCGCGCCCATCTCCTGGGTGAGCTACACCTGGGGACCGCCGCCGTGCCTGGTTGTCAGCATCTGGGGCGCGAAGCGCACAAAAGACAACATCGCGCGGACAGGCCTCTTTTCTGCGACAGTAGTCACGCCCGACCTGCTGCCGCTGGTGGAACAGTGCAACAGGCGCACATATCGACAAGAGGCGTTTGATGCGGTGAAGCGAAGGGAGCAAAAAGGGACTGCCCTGAGCGTACCGCTCCTGGAAGGCGCAAGCTACAGCTTTGAGTGCAAGCTGCTACAGACAGCGACAATCGGCGAAAGCATGACCTACTTCGGCCAGATCGAGCACATCAATATGTCAGATGAGATCAAGGCAATGGACTTCTTCGATCTGCGAACAATCAACCCAGTAATCTACTCGCCCAACAACTACTTCGCAGTAGGCGAGCACCTCGGAGCAATAGGAGACTATTCCAAATAACCACCCAACCCGCCCACAGGCGAAACATTGGGTTTCGAAAGGGCCTATGGCCCTTCGCGAGGGGTCCAGGGGAGCAGAGCTCCCCTGGCGTTCCTTTTCGTCGTCCCCCTAATCGTTCCTCGACGCATTGTGCAGCACCCGCAACCTCACCATCGCACGCGATAGCATCGACTTGGCGAGGACGTACTCCTGCATGCTGCCCTTTTGGCGCATGATTTCCAGCGCGCGTTCCTCGTCCCGGCGGGCGCGGTTTTCGTCGATTTCCTCGGGCCACTCGCACGTCTGAAGGAGGAAAAGCACCTGGTCGGGCGTGACGGTGACATAGCCTTCCGATGCGGCGGCGGTGCGCGTCTGCCCGGCGGAGGTGATGCGGATCTCGCCAGCGACGGTGCTGATGACCATCGCCGTGTGGCCCGCCGCGATGCCGATCTCGCCGTCTTCCGCGCGCACGACGAGCATTTCGGCGTCCGTATCCAGAAACTCGCGCTCGGGCGTGATAATTTGCAGCCGAAAGGTCTTGGCCATATCAGCTACCGATCTTGGCGGCGTTGGCCCGGACATCGTCCAGGTCGCCCGCCATGAAGAACGCGCTCTCTGGCAGGTTGTCCACCTCACCGGCAAGGATAGCCTTAAACGAGGCGATCGTATCGGCGACCTTCACGTACTTGCCCGGGACGCCGGTGAAGACTTCCGCTACGTGCATCGGCTGTGAGAGGAAGCGCTGGATGCGGCGCGCGCGGTGCACAATCTGGCGGTCCTCCTCGGATAGCTCATCCATGCCCAGGATGGCGATGATGTCCTGCAGCTCGCGGTAGCGCTGAAGCGCTTCCAGCACGCGCTGCGCGACGTCGTAATGCTCCTGTCCGACGATCAATGGATCGAGGATGCGGCTGGACGAATCCAGCGGCGATACGGCCGGGTAGATGCCCAGCTCGGAGACTTGGCGTGAAAGCACGGTGGTGGCGTCCAGGTGCGCGAAGATCGCGGCCGGCGCGGGGTCGGTCAGGTCGTCGGCGGGCACGTAGATGGCCTGCACGGACGTGATCGAGCCGTTCGGCGTGGATGCGATGCGCTCCTCCAGCGCGCCGACCTCGCCCGCCAGCGTGGGCTGGTAGCCCACTGCGGACGGCATGCGCCCCAGCAGCGCGGAAACCTCGCTGCCTGCCTGAATATAGCGGAAAATGTTGTCGATGAACAGCAGCACGTTCTGCTTGCGGACATCCCGGAAGTACTCCGCCACGGTTAGCCCCGTCATCGCCACGCGCATGCGGGCTCCCGGCGGCTCATTCATCTGGCCGAATACCAGCGCTGTCTTCTCGATGACGCCCGACTCGGTCATGTCCGTCAGCAGGTCGTTGCCCTCGCGGCTGCGCTCGCCAACGCCGGTGAAGACGGAGATGCCGCCATGCTCGGTAGCGATGTTGTGGATAAGCTCCAGGATGAGCACCGTCTTGCCGACACCCGCGCCGCCAAAAAGACCGATCTTGCCGCCGTGCGCGTAGGGCGCCAGCAGGTCGATGACCTTGATGCCCGTCTCGAACACCTGCGTCACAGGCCGCTGCTCAATGAACGACGGGGGCTTGCGGTGGATGGGCATGCGCTCCGCGCCGTCCAGCGCGGGTTTTCCGTCGATCGGACGGCCCAGCACATCAATAGCGCGGCCCAGCAGCTCCATGCCGACGGGGGCCATCACCGGCGCGCCGGTATCCGTTACGGCCAGATCGCGCCGCAGGCCCTCGGTGGCCTCCAGCGCGACGCAGCGCACCTGGTTGTTCTTCAGGTGCTGAATGACCTCTGCGGCAACGGTCCGCTCGCCGCTTTCCACATACAGCAGCGTTTGAATCGCGGGCAGGTGGCCCGCCGGGAACTGCACGTCCAGCACCGGGCCGATGATCCGAATCACTTTGCCTTGCATCAGAAACTCACCTCTATGACGTGGGGGAGGGAGGGGAACGGCCGGGGGACGTGGCCCCCCGAACCCCCCCCAAAGGGG
>JAVBQK010000026.1:0-7971 GCA_031549105.1 Eubacteriales bacterium | reverse complement strand
CCAGGGGGACTTTGTCCCCCTGGACCCCCTACCAAAGGGCATTGCCCTTTGGAAACCCAACACTGCTCACGCAGGGGTTGGGTTTCTTCACTAAATATAATTTCCCGCCTCCACCCGCGCGTGAGCGCAACATGGGTTTGGAAAGGGCAAAGCCCTTCCCAGGATTCCTAAGGGCAGCGCCCTTAGGCGGGATTCCCAAGGGCAGAGCCCTTGGGCCGCCGGAGGCCGTTCTTTTCTGCTTCTCACCCCGCAAAACCGATTGCCAACCGGCTCAAAAAATGGTATACTGATAAGAAGCCTGTCAGGAGGATGAACGATGCAAAGTATGACGGGTTATGGGCGTTTCCACCAGGAAGTGGATGGCCGCGAAATAACCCTTGAACTCAAGTCTGTCAACCATAGGTTCCTTGATGTCAACCTGCGCATGCCGCGCGGGCTGCTTTTCTTGGAGGACACGGTGCGCAAGGCGCTGGCGCAGCGGCTTAGCCGGGGCCATGTGGATGTATTCGTCACATACCGCAATGGCCGGGCGGACGCTCGCGCGGTGACGGTGGATGCGGCGCTGGCAGGGGCATATCTGGCGGCGTTGGAGGAGCTGGGACAAGTCGTGGCGGGGACCGGCGTTTTGGACGACCGGTCGCTGATGCGCGTCGCGGCAATGCCGGATGTGCTGGTGGTCTCCGAAAAAGAAGAGGATGCGGCAGCGGTGACCGCGCTGTGTGTTTCGGCGCTCGGCGGCGCGCTGGACGCGCTGTGCGCGATGCGCGCGGACGAGGGTGAGGCGCTGTCAAGGGACCTGGCGGCGCGGCTGGATAACCTAGCGGGGATCGCGGAGAGGATCGGGACGCGTGCGCCGTTGGTGGTGACCGAGTACCAGGTGAAGCTGACTGCCCGGCTGGCGGAGCTTTTGCAGGCGCCGCCGGACCCGCAGCGGCTTGCGCAGGAGGTCGCGCTGATGGCGGACCGCGCGGCGATCGACGAGGAACTGGTGCGCCTTGGCAGCCACATCGCGCAGATGCGCGCCTGCCTGGAGCAAAAGGAACCGGTCGGCCGCAAGCTGGATTTCCTGGTGCAGGAGCTGAACCGGGAGTTTAACACCATCGGGTCCAAGGCATCCGATCTGACGATTGCGGCGCTGGTGGTGGAGGCAAAGGCGGAGGTGGAAAAGCTCCGCGAACAGGTCCAAAACATCGAATAGAGGTAGGTTCGGTATGCGATTTTTGAACATCGGGTTTGGCAGCATTGTCAACGCGACGCGCATTATCGCCATCGTCGCGCCGGATTCCGCGCCGGTCAAGCGCATCATCCATGACGCGCAGGACCGCGCCCAGCTGGTGGACGCAACCTTCGGACGCCGCACGCGCGCCGTCCTGGTGATGGACAGCGGGCATGTGGTGCTCTGCGCCGTGCAGCCCGAGACGGTGGCAAACCGCTTGGACGAGGAGGCGTAAGATGCGCAAGGGCATTCTGATGGTGATTTCCGGTCCCGCGGGTGCGGGCAAGGGTACGCTCGCGGATATGCTGCTCCGGCGGGATGGCGGGTTTACCTTCTCCGTTTCCGCGACGACGCGCGCGCCGCGCCCCACGGAGATCGACGGCGTGCATTATCAGTTCCTCAGCGGGGAAGAATTTTCCCGGATGGAGGAAACTGGCGATTTCTTGGAGACGGCCACCGTGCATGGGCACCGCTACGGCACGCCGCTCAAGCCCGTGATGCAGATGCTGCATGAAGGGCGCGACCTGCTGCTGGATATCGACTCGCAGGGCGCGATGTCGGTGATGTCCAAGCTTGCCGAGTGCGTGACGGTGTTCATCCTGCCGCCGTCGTTTAACGAGCTGGAGCGCCGCCTTCGCATGCGCAATACCGAGAACGAACCGGACCTACAGCGCAGGCTCCGCAACGCCCACGGCGAGGTGGCGCAGCTGTGGCGTTACCGTTACACCATCATCAACGATTCCGTGGAGGATGCGTACCGCGCGCTGGAAGCCATCGTGATGGCCGAACGCCATAGCACGGTTCGCTACCGGCCGACAATCCTGTGAGTTTTCGCGCTGATTCTACTTTTCCGCATTGACCGATAGAGGAGGAACTTTCCATGGCTATGACCAAACCGTCCGTTACCGAACTGCTTGACCACGCGGAATGCCGTTACACCCTGGTCGTCAAGGTTTCCAAGCGGGCGCGGCAGATCGTCGCGGGCGCGCCGCTGCTGATTGACACCAAGGAGACCAAGGCCGTTTCCATCGCGGTGAACGAGATCAACCGTGGGCTGATCGAGCATGACATCCCCCGGGACGTAGACGAATGAACCCGCCGCTTTCGGGCAAAACAGTTGTGCTGGGTGTCACCGGCGGTATCGCGGCGTACAAGGCCTGCGACCTTTGCAGCCGGCTGAAGAAGCTGGGCGCGGACGTGCGCGTGATCCTGACGGAGAACGCGGCCAAGTTTGTGCCCCCGCTGACGTTCCAGGCGCTGTCGCAGAATCCCGTCGTGGACGGGATGTTTGATGAGCCCGCGCAGTGGGAGATCAAGCACATTTCGCTGGCGAAGGCAGCGGATATGTTCGTCGTCGCCCCGGCGACCGCGAACCTGATTGCCAAGCACGCAAACGGCATCGCAGACGACATGCTGACCTCCACGCTGCTGGCGACGCGCGCGCCCATCCTGCTGGCCCCCGCGATGAACACCTGGATGTGGCGGCACCCGGCGACGCAGGCGAACATGGAGACCCTGCGTGCGCGTGGCGTGCACACAGTGGGACCAGGCAGCGGACGGCTTGCCTGCGGCGACGTGGACGAAGGCCGCATGGCTGAGCCTGCTGAGATTGCCGAGGCCGTACTGGCATTGTTTGCGGCCGAGCAGGACTTCGCAGGCAAGCATGTGCTGGTGACTGCCGGGCCTACGCGGGAGGCGCTGGACCCGGTGCGCTACCTGAGCAACCATTCCTCCGGCAAGATGGGCTACGCGATTGCCGAAGCGGCGCTTGCGCGCGGGGCTTCGGTGACGCTGGTGACCGGGCCGGTGAGCCTGACGCCGCCAAAAGGTGCAGAGGTTGTGCATATCGTCAGCACCGAAGACCTGCGTGATGCGGTGCTTGCACGCGCGGACGCTTGTGATGTGATCATCCAGGCCGCAGCGCCAGCGGATTTCCGCGCGGAGACGGTGGCGGGGCAGAAGATCAAGAAGACGGACGGCGGGAAGCTAACCATGACGTTCGCGCAGACGCCGGACGTTGCCAAGGCGGTGGGGGAGCGCAAGCGCCCGGACCAGTTTGTGGTGGTGTTCGCGGCGGAGACAGAGAACCTGGTGGAGAACGCGCGGGGCAAGCTCATGCGCAAGAACGCCGACCTGGTCGTCGCCAATGATGTGTCGCGCGAGGGCGCGGGGTTTTCGGTGGATACGAACATCGTCACGCTGGTGACGCGGGAGGGTGCGGCAGAGCTGCCGCAGATGCCCAAGCGCGCGGTGGCGGATGAGATTCTCAACGCGGTAAAAACAGGAGGGCGCTAAGTTGCAGACAGCCTACCGCGAGTACATGCTCGCACAGCTAAAGAACCTATTGGCCATCGACAGCACGACGGGGCAAACAAAGGCCATCCAGGACTATTTGGTGGGTGAGATCACCGCGCTGGGCTATGCGCCGGTTTGCCTGCGCAAGGGCGGCGTGTACGCGGATCTGGGCGGCGAAGGGCGCGGACTCGTCATCACCGCGCATGTGGATGACATTGGCCTGATCGTGCGCTACGTCAACTCGGACGGTTCCATTCGAGTTTGCAACGTGGGCGGCCTCTACCCCTTCCAGTGCGACCTTGCCAATGTGCGGCTGTACACGCGGGACGGGCGCGTCTATACCGGCACGATGCGGCGCAGCAACTCCAGCCTGCACCTGATGCGGCAGGAGGAGCGCGACGCGATGTGCGACTATGAGAAGAACCTCTACCTGTATCTGGACGAGGATGTGCGCAGCGCCGCCGACGTGGCCGCGCTGGGCATCGGCTGCGGCGATATGATCGCCGTGGACCCGGGCACAGTGTTCACTGCCTCCGGGTATATCAAGAGCCGCTTCCTGGACGACAAGGCGTCCGCGGCGGTGCTGCTGACGTACATGAAGGCGCTGAGCGACGGCAAGACCCCGCCCACGCGCCATGTGACCGCGTACTTCTCCCAGTTTGAGGAAGTGGGGCATGGCGGACAGAGCTGCCTTCCGGCGGACACGGAAGAGATTCTCGCGATCGATATCGGCTGCTGCGGGCCGACCAACTATTCGGACGAAAAGAAAGTATCCATCTGCGCGATGGACCGCTATAGCCCCTACCACACCGGCATGCTGGGCGAACTGATCGCCGCTGCCAATGGCGCGGGCGTCGACTACGCAATAGACCTGTTCGTGCCGTCATACGCGTCGGATGCCGATGCGGCACTGGGCACGGGCCGGGACATCCGGCATGGACTGATTGGCCCGGGCGTGTTGGGCACGCATGGGTACGAGCGCACGCATGTCAAAGGCCTGGAAGAGACGTTTGGGCTGGTACGGGCGTATGTGCGTTAGCGTGGCGCAAGGGACGGGAACCATTCTCAGCGAGCGGGGAAAGCCGCACGTATGGGCGCACTGTCAGGCTGTCGCGGCGGAAGCCGCGCGGCTGGCGGCGCGCTTTTCTTTGGATGTGGACGTGTGTGAAGCGGCCGGATTCTGCCATGATCTGGGCTGTGCGCTGCCGCCAAGCGAAATGGTGGCGGAGGCGCAGCGGCTTGGGTGGTCGCTGGACCCGGCGGAGGAGAAGTACCCGTTCCTGCTGCACCAACGGTTTTCCGCGCTATACAGCCGTGAATGGCTGCATATCACAGACGAACGCTTGCTCTCCGCCGTGGGTTGCCATACGACGCTGCGCGCGGAAGCTACGGGCTGCGACATGGTGGTTTTTCTCGCGGACAAGCTGGCGTGGGACCAGCCGGGCGACCCGCCGTCTGAAAAAGAAGTCCGTGCGGCGCTGGAAGTTTCGCTGCCAAACGCCTGCCGGGTTTACATGGACTATGTAATGAAAAACGGCATGATCCTCATGCCGCATCAGTGGTTTATAGACGCCCGGGCGTGGCTGGAAAACCAGTAACCTACGCCCGCTTTATCTTCCCTTTGATCATATTCAGCGCCATGCGCAGCTCTTCTGTTTTCAATACAATCAGTGCAACGATGTAGGTAGCGCCGCCCGCGAGCATCACGCCCGCGATGGTGGCGTAAAACCGCATGCCGTTCAGGTCGTTCAGGTGCAGTATTTGCGTCAATCCCAGCAGCACGGCGACCATGGCAGCGGTCGCGACGAGCACCTTCCATAGGCATGTGGCGCTGCGCTTCACATCGAAAACATGCCGTTTGGCGTGCAACAGATATAGCAGCACGAGCGCGCTGCCCATTGCGCTGATGGACGTGGCGGCGGCGATGCCGGACACGCCAAAGATCGGGTAGAGCGCGTAGTTGAGGCCGATATTGAGCACCACCACGCCGATGCCGGTGATGGTGGGCACCTTCGTGTCCTTGAACGCGTAGAAGCAGCGATTGCACAGTTCGCGCATGCCCACACCGAGGATGCCTGCGGAATAGCAGGCCAGCACATCCGCGGTGATCGCGGTGCTTTCGGGCGTGTACGCGCCGCGCTGATACACCAGATGGGTGATCGGCCCGCGCAGCAGCACCAGCGCCGCAATGGCGGGAAGGGCGATCAGCAGGTTCAGGTTGATGCCAAAGCCCAAGTCGCCGGACATTTTGACGGGGTCGTCTACATGGCGGATCAGGTTGGGGTAGAGAACGGTGGCGATGGTCGTCAGCAGCACGGAGCTGACCATGGTGCTCAGGCGGTTGGCCTGATCCAGCCGGGTGATATCGCCCGCAACCTGGGAGGCTACCGACTTGTCAAACGTCAGGTAGAGCTGATCAAACGTAATGGAGACGAGCACCGGCAGCATCAGGATCACGACTTCCTGCAGGCCGGGCTCGCGCACGTCGAACGTCGGGCGGTATTCGAGGCCAACTTGGCGCATCTTGGGCATCTGCACGACAAACTGCAGCGCCCAGCCCACCACGGTGCCGACGGCCACGTAAGTGATGTTCATGCCCTTGGAGAGCATAATCGCGCCAATGATGACGACATTGAGCACCATCTGGGATAGTGCTGGCACGGTAAAGCTGAAATTGGCCTGCAAGTAGGCGGTGCCGATGCGTGCCAGAAAGACAAACACGCCCATCGGCAGCATAATCTGCGTAAGCTGGATAGCAAGCGACTGTGCCTCGGGCGTGGAGTTGACCATGCTGAATTTGCAGATGATGGTTTCCGTCATCAGCGCCGTGATGAGCAGAATTACGACCGAGAGGGCAAGACCAATGGTGATCAGGTTGCTGACGAACCGGTTGGCCTGGCGCGGCCCGTGCTTGAGCCGATCCGAATAGACGGGAATCAGCGTGGTGCACAGCGCCGTAATGATAATCGACAGAAAAAGGCAGGGAACATCCTCGGCAGTCTTGAGCGCGTCTGTGATGTAGGTGGTACCAAAGTTGGCGGCGAGGACCATCTCCCGCAGGAAGCCGGTGACCTTGGAGACCGTCGTGAAGATCATCACGACCAGCATTGACTTGGAGACGGAGCTAAGTTCCTTTGGGGCGGTATTGTGTGCTAGCATGCTTCACCTGTGCTATATGTAGTAGGGGCCCTCAGTAGGGCACGATGGGGCTGCGCACCTGCGGCTTGCGCTCCAGCGAGTTATAGTAATCGTTCCAGCTGAACCCGCCAGCGTTGTAGGCGTTCATCGCGTTGGCGTTCTTCACGTTGACGAACTTGCTGTCCAGCAGCGCTTCTACGTTGAAGATGGTGATATAGGGGTACTGGATCGGGTTGCGGCTGTAGTAGTTGGCGTAGCCCATCATCGCGGTGATGTCTTTGACATAGAGGAAGCCCAGCAGCATCAGCATTACCGGCAGCGCGACAAATGTCCGCTTGACGAGATCGCGGTTGCGGTAGAACAGCAGCGGCAGCAGCGCCACATCCACCATGCGGAAACAGACGTTGGTGCGCGATGCGATCAGGTCGTAGCGCATGAAGATCAGATAGATTGCGTAGCCGATACAGTAGAGGTTGAAGAGCAGCTTTTCCCGGCTGGAGAGCTGGTCCTTTGCCCGCCATGCCAGCACAAACGCGATGCCCATGAACAGCGTGCGGTTGCCCAGCGCCATCAGGCTGATGCCGCTGGCCTCTTCATAGTAGGCGAGGATGGTATACGAGAGCATGTCCGGCAGCAGGTTAATCACCGGCGTCAGGTCAATGAAATTGACCACCGCCGCTGCGCCAGCCAGCAGCACCAGCATGATTGCGCTGGTGCGCCTTTTCCACTCAATGAGGTAGAGCCCCCGGGGGTTCCAGAAGAGTATTGGCAGAATGAACATCAGCACCGAAGCCGTATGGATCAGCGTCGCGATGCCGATGGCGATCACAGCCCGGAGCCTCCGCCCATCCGCCCAGTCCACCAGCGCAAACCCCAGCACAATGCCCAGGCCGATCATCTGCCGGATGGCGCTCTCCACGTACACCAGTGAGTACATCGCAAAGAAAACCGTCAGCGCAAACATGGGCAATGGGCTGAACTTCTTGATGAAGCGGTGAACACACAGGAGGCTCAGCAGCGTCACAATGGGAATGAACACCAGATAGTGCACCCGCAGCATGCGGAAAAAGCTAACTAGATAAAAGTAGCCGATTTCGACTTTATTATACTGGTAAGCGAAATAGTTGGGGAAGGTGTGTAACGGGTTGATGTTGGCATAGATGCTCATATAGGTCAGGTAGTCCGTGCCCTGACCGTAGCGGAGCGAGAAAAAGATAAAAAGCCCCGCAAGCGAAAGCCAGTAAACGGACTTGCGGACGCCGGTGCGCCACTCCCATACAGTGAGGCACAGCAGCACCAAAAGGATCGCCAGACGAACCATC
>JAVBQK010000132.1:0-4783 GCA_031549105.1 Eubacteriales bacterium | reverse complement strand
ATAAATGAACAACCCGCCCGCGGCGAAATGTCGGAGGTCCAGGAGGCCAGCCTCCTGGCCGGGGGTCCAGGGGGCAGGCAGCCCCCAGGCGTTCCGTCGTTCCCTTACCCCCGCGCCGCCTTCGCGAACGCCGCCACTGCATCCTTGTCCCCTGTCAGGTACCTGTCTTCCGGGGGGTAGACCGCGCCGCCGAAGAAGATGGCGGGGTTGCCGGCGGTGCTCCGGTCGTAGGCGGTTTTGAGCATAGCTGCGTGGAGCATCGTGGCACCGGTTTGCTCGCGTACCCAGGCCGCGTTCGTTTCGTCGATGCCAGCGCCGGGCTGTATCTCGATGCGGCCGGCGGCATGGCCGATCATGCGGCGGATCATCTGCGCGCCTTGCGGGACGGTTGGGGCTTGGCCGCTGGTGAGCACGCGGGTTACGCCCAGGTCGATCAGGGTGTCGAGCGCGGCGAATGCGTCCGGCGTGACGTCGATCGCCCGGTGGAATACGCTTTGCTTGCCGCCGATTACACGGAGCATGGCTTTGCACCGATCGACATCGATGGTGCCATCCTCGTGCAGGATGCCGAAGACGATGCCGTCCGCACCGTTTTCCAGGAGGGCACGGGCATCCTCCAGCATCACAGCAAACTCGTTGTCCGTGTAGCAGAAGCCGCCTTCGCGCGGCCTGACCATGCATAGGATGGGGAATGGAGCGATTTTTTTGGCGTGGATCAGCGTGCCAACGGACGGCGTCAAGCCTCCATGAAACAGGTCGCTGTTCAGTTCTACCCGATCGGCGCCGCCCTGGTATGCTGCGAGCACATCATCGGCGCTGCCGCAACACACCTCAAACAGAATTTTCTCTTCCATCTCGCACCCCTCCGATCGACATTATCCTCTTCATTGTACGGTATGGATACGCCGCCTGTCAACGATAATAATAAAGTCAAGTTAATAAATCAAGATAGATAAAAACACTTAACATTTTTAAATGGATAAATAGCCCAATAATTCTTTGAAACAGTTGACATGAACGGAAAATGTTGATAATATGAGGTTATAAAGCAGCAGATTGAAGGAGGCGGCGAGATGCACTCACAAGCTCCCCACTCCGCATCTTCCGGCAGCAAGCAAATGGTCTATCGCCCCGGGCGAAACCATATCCGCAGGCGCATTCGCAAGAGCCTGCCCTACTACGCGTTGATCCTGTTGCCGCTCACGTACCTGATCGTGTTCAAGTACTACCCTATGTATGGTGTGCAGATTGCGTTCCGCGAGTTCAGCGCCAGAAAGGGCATTCTGGGCAGCCCCTGGGTGGGCCTGAAGTACTTCAAAATGTTCTGGGAAGCGCCGTCCCGCAACGTCGTCATCAGCAATACGTTCGTCATATCGCTGTACTCGTTGCTGGCCGGGTTCCCCATTCCCGTCATCATGGCCATCTGCCTGAACGAGGCGCGCAGCAAGCGCTTCCGCAAGACCGTGCAGATGGTCACCTATCTGCCGTATTTCATTTCTACCGTGGTTCTCGTCTCGATGATTCTGCAGTTCACCGACCCCACAACCGGCATCGTCAACACCTTCATCAAGGCGCTGGGCGGCAAGTCCGTTAACGTGATGGGGGAGGCGAAGTACTTCCGTCACCTGTTCGTCTGGACCGGGGTATGGCAGACGACCGGGTACTCGGCGGTGGTGTACCTGGCTGCGCTCTCGGGCGTCAACACGGAGCTGTACGACGCCGCGCTGGTAGACGGCGCGAACAAGTGGCAGCGCATCTGGAACATTGACCTGCCGAGCATCCTGCCCACGATCATCACGCTGTTCATCCTCAACACCGGATCAATCCTCAGCGTCGGGTTTGAAAAAATCTACCTGATGCAGAACAGCATCAATATCCAGTACAGCGAGGTCATCTCCACCTACGTCTACAAGATCGGTCTGCAGAGCATGAACTTCTCGTTCTCCACTGCGGTGGGGCTATTCAACTCCATGATCAACCTGGTGATGCTGGTGCTGTGCAACGGTCTGGCGCGGCGCATAACCGGCATGGGCCTATGGTAAGGGGGCGCGAGACGATGAACCGGGCGAAGAAATCCACGCGCATCCGCCAGCGTTGGGCGGACAATGTATTCGATATCTGCGCGACCGGGCTGCTGGTGGTTGCGTTTGCGCTGGTGGCGTACCCGCTGATCTACGTGGTCAGCGCATCATTTTCATCGGTGAACGCGGTGCTGTCCGGCCAGGTGGTGTTCTTCCCCAAAGAGCTTTCGCTCAAGGCATATGAGACGGTGTTCTCCAACCAGTCGATCATGGTGGGGTACCGCAACTCGCTGATCTACATGGCACTGGGCACGGGGCTGAACATCGTGATGACGATGCTCTGCGCGTTCTGCCTCTCCCGCAAGGATTTCTACGGCCGTGGCATCGTCGGCGGGCTGCTGCTGTTCACGATGTTCTTCAACGGCGGTCTGATCCCCAACTACCTACTGATGATGGAACTAAAGCTGCTCAACACCATCTGGGTGATGGTGCTGCCCGGTGCGATGAGCGCCTGGTACGTGATGCTCACGCGGTCGTTCCTGCAGTCCAGCATCCCGGAGGATTTGTACGAATCCGCGTCTCTGGATGGGTGCTCGGTATTCGGAATGTTGCTGCGCATTACGCTTCCGCTCTCCGGGCCGATCATCGCGGTTATCGGGCTGTACTGCGCGGTGGGCATCTGGAACTCGTACTTTGACGCGTTCATCTACCTGACGAAGAAGGAACTGTACCCGCTGCAGATAGCGCTGCGGAACATCCTGATCATGAACAGCGTGGACGCGTCAACGATGCGCGACGTGCGCGATCTGGCGCTGCGCAAGGGCATGATCAACCTGCTGAAATACGCGGTGATCGTGGTGGCCAGCGCCCCGCTATTGGTGATGTATCCGTTCGTGCAGAAGTTCTTCGTTAAGGGAATCATGATCGGCTCTGTGAAGGGATAATGCTGGGTTTAATGCGCGCAGCGCATCAACCATATAACAAGGGAGGGTACGCTATGAAGAGGTTGCTCGCTATCCTGATGACCATGGCGATGCTGCTTGGTGCATCCGCCGGCCTGGCCGAGGCCGCATTTTCTGAGCCGGGCGTGATGCCCATCGTGACCGAACCCGTGACGCTGAGATTCCTGGTAACCGAGACCCCTGCGATCATCGACTGGAGCACCAACGAGTTCATCCTGTGGATGGAGGAGCAGACCGGTGTTCACATTGAGTTTGACACCGTGCCCGCCGATGGCCGCCGCGAGAAGCTGAACCTGATCCTGGCGACCGGCGACTATCCGGACGTGTTCCTGGGCTTCGGCGGTGACTTCACCAACGCTGCCATCCTGCAGTACGGCAGCAAGGAAGGCATGCTGCTTCCGCTGAACGATTACATCGACCAGTACGCGCCCAACACCCTCAAGGTGTTCGAGCAGTATCCGGGCAGCCGCGGCAAGATTACGCAGCTGGACGGCAACATCTACATCCTGCCCAATGTCAACGAATGCTACCACTGCACCATGGCGGCCAAGATGTGGATCAATCAGGTGTGGCTGGACAACCTGGGCCTTGAAATGCCCACGACGCTGGATGAGTTCTACGATGTGCTCGTAGCCTTCCGCGACAACGACCCCAACCAGAATGGCAAGCAGGACGAAATCCCGTTCGCGGGCTCCTACCTGTCCGGCTGGTATGATACCGGCGACCGTTTCATCCTCAACTGCTTCACCTACTACGATCTGGCGCTGGAGACCAGCATCACTGGCGCTTCCGTGCCGGCGCTGGGCCTGTATGTAGAAGACGACAAGATCGTTGTGCCCTTTGACAAGGCCGAGCTGAAGGACGGCCTGAAGTTCATGCGCAAGCTGGTGGAAGAGGGCCTGTACTACGACGGCAGCTTTACCCAGAACGATACGCAGCTGACGCAACTGGCCGAGAACGCGGACGCGAACCTGCTGGGCGCGGCCGGCGGCGGATACAACCTGTTCACGCAGCTGGGCGGCGAGCGTTACCGCGAGTACCGCGCACTGCTGCCCCTGGTCGGCCCCGATGGCTACCAGAACACCGTTGTGTGGCCGCATGACAGCGTTGGCGGAAACTCCTTCGTCGTCTCCGCGAGCTGCAAGTATCCGGAGATTGCCGTGATGTGGGGCGACTACCTGCTGTCCCTGGAGACCTCGCTGCGCTCATACTACGGCGTGGAAGGCGTGGACTGGGAATGGGCCCAGGAAGGCGATATCGGCATCAGCGGCGAGCCCGCGCTCTATCGCCAGCTGACCCCGTGGCAGGATACCGAGCCCCAGAACCAGAACCTGGTGCAGAACTGCATCAGCTTCCGCGATGCGGCGTTCCGCTTCGGAATGGTTGCCGAGGGCGATGTGGACATCTACAGCGGCGACGGCCTGGAAGTGCTGCTCTATCAGGTGACCAAGGAATACGAGCCGTACGGCCGCCCCGAGATGAGCATTCCGCCGATCAAGTTCACGACCGAAGAAGCGGACGCGCTGGCCGTGATCCGTACCGAAGTTGCCACCGCGATCAAGGAAGGCATGATCAACTTCATGACCGGCGCGCGCGATGTGGACACCGAGTATGACGCATGGGTCAAGGAGCTGGAAGCGAAGGGCCTGCGCACCATCATTGAGGCGTTCCAGAAGGCGTACGACGAGCAGTACAAGTAAGGAGAGATGGGGAATGGGGGAGCGCCAGGGGGACTTTGTCCCCCTGGCGCTCCCTACCAGGAGGCGAAGCCTCCTGGACCTCCGACATTTCGCCTGCGGG
>JAVBQK010000113.1:0-11889 GCA_031549105.1 Eubacteriales bacterium | reverse complement strand
CGCAGGCGAAATGTTGGGTTTCGAAAGGGCAACGCCCTTCGCGGGGATCCAAGGGGCAGAGCCCCTTGGCGTCTCCTTCACGCCTTGCCTCTCCCCAGCCTCAACGGGCAGAGCCTCCGGCAGGCGTTGCAGGCGTACACGTCCCAGCCGCGCCCGCCTTTGATGAACGATACTTCGCGGCAGAGTTTTTGGTTTACGCGCCCTTCGCCAATTGCCTGGCGAGGGCAGTTCTGGCGGCAGATGTTGCACTTGGGCGGGCAGGCGAGGTCACGGGCCAGCGGGTCAGGGTCAAGCTCCGCGTCAAGGAGAATGGCGCCGAGGTACACCATATTGCCGTATTCCTTGTTGATGAAAATCGTGCTGCGCCCCATGATGCCAAGGCCTGCTTGCACGGCCGCATGCTTGAGCGAAAGGATGCCTCGGCCGTGTTTGTTTTCGTCGTCCCAGTCCAGGTAGGGCGTGTCGGCCGGGATGATGACGCCGTTCACACCGTGCTGCCCGCAGTAGCGCAGCAGCTCCATCGACAGTCGGTCTACCTCCTCGTACATCTTGTACGCCGCGTGCGTGTATGGCACGGGATTCTCCGCGAGGATCGCGCCCGGCGGCATCTGGCAGAATATGACGACGACACTTCTGCACTTGCTATAGATGTCCGTGGGGCGAAACCCTTTCGGCGCATCCGCAAACCTGTCTATGCTGGCAATGCCGCACCCCATCGCGCCGATGCTGCCTGCGTATTCCTTTAGGGCGGTTGCGGTGATCACAGCGATCCCTCCTCTTTCGTGACGCTCTTGCGCACCCATGCGGCCATTTCCCGGACCTGCTCATGCGGATCATCGCAGGCGGCGTCTATCGCGCTGTCGTACTTTGGGTCATAAGAGTTCCGCATTGCGTTCAGCGCGTTGACCTTCCACTTCCAAACGCGGTCCGGCTGGATATACCAGAACTTGGGCTGCATGGCGCTCAGCAAGTGCGCGTAATCCATGCGCACGATTTGCTCTAAATCAATGCCTTCCACTAGCTCAGCTAGGCCCGGAAACTCCTGCGCCGACGCCCACTTCCCCGCGTTGAACGGGCAGGCATCCTGGCAGGCGTCGCACCCAAAGACCCAGGTGCCCATCAGGGGGCTGAGGGGCTCGTGCGTCAGGTCGTCTCCCTCCCATGTGGTGAGCGGGGACACACAGGCGGCGCGGCTCATCAGGTATGGTTCGGAGAGCGACTTTGTGGGGCACGCGGCAATGCAGCGGTTGCAGTTCGGTGGGCAGGGTTTCAGCCCGTGCGCATGCTTGTATTCCATCTCCGCGTCTGTCAGCCATGCCTCCAGGTGCACCCAGGAGCCGTTCTCTGTGTAGAAGAAATTGTTGCGCCGGATGATGCCAAGCCCGGCTTTATGTGCCGCCCACCGGAGTGCGGTGATCCCGTATTTTCGTTCGGTTTCAGTCCTGATGCCGAGTGCATGCAGGTATTGCTCAAACGCCACGCTGCGCTGATGGGCCGGGGTGTTCGGGTCTATGCGGCCATCCATGAGGTAGTATTTGGCGATGAGCCCCTGTACGTTTTCCGGCACACGGTACTGCCCATACCGCTCAACACACACAACAATCGACCTGGCCCATGGGTGCGTCTGCGGTATGTTCGCAACCCGCGCAAGTCCGCTGAGCTTCGCCGTGTTCTCCGGCGTACGCGCGATCCTCTCCTCCAGCTTTTCCGCATAGTCCAATACATCGGCAACCCGAATGATGCCGCACTTTTCATACCCCAGATCCAGCGCCTTCTCCACGATGGATGGTTCCATTGTGCACATCTCAATCCTCACCTCCAGAGATCGTGAAATTCTGCACCTTCCGCAACAGCAGCATCAGCGCTTCCGCATCCTCCTGCCCAAACTGGCGCACAAACTCCGCCTGCGTCGCCTCCCAGGCCGGAATCGCCCTCGCCAGCGTCGACCGCCCCAGTTCCGTCAGCCGGAACTGGTGCTTGGGGCCTTTGGCGATGTCCTCCACCCAGCCGCTGCCTTGCAGGCTGCGGATGTTGCGCACCAGCGTGCTGCGGTCCAGCCCCACACGGCCTGCAAGGCGGGTGGTATCCACCGGTTCTAGGCGCGAGAGGTTGATCAACAGGTAGTACTGCGCAACCGTCAACCCCACCGGGCGCAGCGCGCCATCGTACAGCTCCGTCATGGTGCTGGCGGCCCGGCGCGCATTCGTGCAAAAGCACGGGCTGGTATACGGTTCACCCACAGACATCACCTCCCATATGCTCAATGTGTATATACACTGTGTATATGCACATTATATCGCCCAAAATGGATTTGTCAACCGCGTTTCGAGGTATTCACCCGCCAATTTTGGCCCGCATAGCATAGGTAGGAAGAAAGGAGGGTCAATATGCCAACTGCTATTATAGTGGTTGCCGCAATTCTCGGGACGATACTCATCGTGTTGGCTCTCATATGGATTGTACGGGTAATCAAATTCAGGCCGTCGAAGGATAAGCGCGCACAGCTCGCGCACCTCAACGGGCTGCTCGAACCCTGCGGGTTTGCGTATGATCCCGACGGGGATTATTTTTATTCACTGCTGAACTGCTGGCAGCGCAAGGTTGGGTATTGCCGGCTCTATGACGAGGCCGCGCCCCTTGGCAACATGATCATGCACTGTGAGCCCATCCCCTTTGAGTACGGCGGCAAGCGCTGGCTGATCGAGCTGTGGAAGGGCCAGTACGGCATCACCACCGGCGCGGAAATCGGCGTATACAATACCAGCCGCCAAGATATCATCTCTGACCGGTTCACCGGCCCCTTCTATGAGAATATACAGGACAGCGAAATGCTTCGCCTTTCCTATACGCTGCTGCGCAATGGCCAGCCGCTGGTTACGCGACGCGCCCGCCACTGGTGGCTGACATGCTTTGTGCTCGGCGACTTTACAGAGCCGGAAGCGCTGACGCTGGAAGCGCGCATCGGGTTCCCCAACCGGACAATGCGCGACGCGTTTGTGCAGGCGCTAGTGTCCATCGGGTATCAGTCCGGCGAGTACCAGGTCCGCCGCAAATCCGTCATCATCCATTTTGCGCAGCCGCACACCAAGCAACCCGACAGCCAGACCAGCCTGCAGCGCCAGATCGCGCAGGCCCTCAACAAAAGCAACTGTGAGCTGTACAAAACCGCCACCGCGCCCTATAAGGATACGCTGGACCGGCTGGAGTATCTTGAAAACATGGTGCCGATCCTCTTTGACTTTATGCTGAACTCCCTGTATGGCAAGAACGTCTTTGAGGCCTTTGAGTGGCTTGTCCCGGGCGCGCTTCCCCCACCGCCCCCCAAACCGCCCAAACTCCCCATCGACCTATGGCCCCCGATTTCCCCCACGTTTCCCCCGCGCGGTTCATCCTGCGCATGCAACGAATGCAACCCTTGCGGCAAACCATGCGAACCGGAATGACTGCCGCATGAAAGAGAAAAGGTGAGGAGAAACATCATGTCATCCACCAAGAAGCGCTTGCGGGACGTCTACCGGGAGGCAAAGGTTGTCCCGTTTGACGCGTCGTCTAAGTTTATCATCATGAGCGACTGCCACCGGGGGCAGGGCAATACCGGCGACAACAACCTCCCCAACCAGACGTTCTTCTTCGCCGCGATGCAGCATTACTTTCAGAGCGGGTTCACGTATATCGAGCTGGGCGACGGCGATGAGCTATGGGAAAACCGCAACATGCAGACGATCATTGACGTGCACAGCGACGCGTTCTGGATCATGTCCCAGTTTTATAAGGAAAACCGCCTGCACATGCTCTATGGAAACCACGACATTGTCAAGCGCAAGCCTGCCTTTGCCAGGCGCTATCTGGACGCGTATTTCTGCGACAGCGAGAACGGGCAGCTTTCGCTCTTCCCGGGCATTGAGATTGGGGAGGGCCTGGTCCTGGAAAACGCGGAAAGCAAGAGGCGCATCTTCCTGGTGCACGGGCACCAGGGCAGCCTGCTGAATGATACGCTGTGGCGGCTGGCGCGCTTCCTGGTGCGGTATGTGTGGCGGCCGCTGGAGATGGTCGGCTTTACCGCACCGACGGGCGCGGGCCGTCCCCACAAGCAGCGGGAGAAGATCGAGAAGAACCTGGCCAAGTACGCGCAGGAAGAGGCGCAAATCCTCATTGCCGGCCACACCCACCGCCCGGTGTTCCCCACCCCTGGCGAGGGCCTCTATTTCAACGATGGGAGCTGCGTGCATCCGCGCTGCATCACCGGCATTGAGATCGAGGGCAACGCCATCACACTGGTCAAATGGGCGATGATGGCCAGAACCGACCAGACCCTCTACGTTGGCCGTCAGCCGCTTGAAGGGCCTGTACCCATTGATCAGTATTTTTGATGTTCTAATGATTGCCCGCTGAATCCATGCTATACTCATTCCGGGGTGATGGAGTTGAGGATCGCTGTGATTCACGGGCAAGCGCATAAGGGCATTACCTATACCGCCGCGCACGCGGTGCTCCGGCACCTGTCACGTCCGGGCAATGAAATCCGGGAGTTCTTCCTGCCCAAGGATGGCCCGGATTTTTGTGTGGGCTGCAATGCCTGCTTCATCAAAGGAGAGACGTTCTGCCCCTCTTCAGCGAAGACACAGCCAATCGCTCAGGCAATGGAATGGGCCGATGTGATCTTCCTGGCCAGCCCCAACTATGTCATGAACATGAGTGGGCCTATGAAGAACCTGATGGACCACCTGGCATACCGCTGGGTAACACACCGCCCGCACGGCGCAATGTTTCGCAAGGTTGGTGTCGCGGTCTCATCCTCCGCCGGCGCGCCCGCAGGCGGGGTCACAAAATCCTTGGCGCGGCAACTGAAGTGGATGGGGTGCCCAAAGGTATTCCAGCTGCCTTTCACTTCTGGTGCGATGACCGCTTCGGACCTCAGCCCCAAAAAGCGGGACGCGCTGGAGCGGCGGGCGAAGAAAATCGCCGCGTCCATAGCGCGGCGCGTGCAGAAACCCCGCGCCAGCCTGCGCGGCAGGCTGTTCTTCTCCATCTTCCGCAAGATGCAGTCCTCACCCGGCGCGGCGTGGAACCCCACCGACCGCGACTGGTGGCGCAACCAGGGCTGGCTGCAAAAGACACGGCCATGGAAAGGGTAAGCGGAGCAAATATGCAAAATATACTGGTCGTCTACTACTCGTTCTCAAACACCACGGAGGCGTTGGCACGAGAGATCGCGACGCTCACTGGCGGGCAGCTGCGGGCGCTGGTGCCCGAGCAGGGCTATGCCTTCGACTACAACGCCGCCGCGAAAGAAGCGCGGAGCCAGATCGAACGTGGCCACTGCCCCAGGCTGCAATCGGGCAATGAACCGATTGACGGATACGATACCATCTTCATCGGCTCACCGAACTGGTTCCGGTCGATCGCCCCACCCGTGCTGACCTTTCTGCGCGGACACGATTTCACCGGCAAGACGGTCGTTCCGTTTTGCACGCATGGCGGCGGAGGGTTTGGGCAGATCGAAGACCAGATCAAGAAAGAGTGCAAAAGCGCCAGGGTGCTCCACGGCCTAGCCGTGCCCGGCGGCGCTTCTCCGGCGGAGATATCCGCTTGGCTCGAAGCCCTTGCCCGTTGACCACTTCCGACTTTGTTGCCAACAGTTTCATCCGCGACCGGCATGCGTAGAATATACTAGCTCGACACGAATTTTTGTATATCTTTTTCTTTTCCGCACCCGCATAATGAAGGCAATTAAGAAAAACGCGATGCTGCGAAAAGAGGAGAATGAATATGGAACTAAAAATGGAAAATATCGGGCGCGTGAATGTGGGGACCGTGCCACTGCCGGAGGGCATCACAGAAGCGATCCACCCCATGTACACGAGCTGTGGCAAGATCATCTTCGCCTACAAGCCTAGTGACGACAAGGATGCTTACGAAATTGCGACAATTGGCGACGACGGAAGCGATTTCCAGGTGATTTTCAGGGGTAAGGTCGCGCTAAAGCCCACGGGCAATGGCTTCCGGATGATGCCGTTCTTCGATGGCAAACGCGTGCTGCTGGGTGACTATGTTCTGGAAACCACACCGAGCATCGCCGACTGTAAATCCGCTGAGCTGATCCCCGTCGAGTACCCGGCGCTGCTGATGAACAACCCCAGGGCGACGCACCACTGGTCGGAAATCGTCATCGCGCAGGACAACGTGCACATGGCCTGGACATCGCTGCACGGCTTCTCCGGCGCACAGAACTACCTTGGCGCGCTGCACCGAGAGGCGGACCGTTACGTGCTGGACAACGTGCAGGTCATCAGCTCGATGACCTCGATCATTCCCGATCCAGCGAACCCCGGCTACCTGCTGCCCCAAGTGGCGCGCGGCGGCGAGATCAAGCAATTCGTGCAGGGCGGCACAGCCCTCACACTGGTGGGCGCTGCGGGTGGCACGCTGCCCGGCTCGGTAGTCCAGGACTTCCTGTCCGAGCGCATCGACGCGATTACCCTCTCCCCCGGCTACGACGAGACGACGATCCTCTCACCGGACGAACGCCTGGGCATCGTGATGAGCCCGCGCAGCTCCGCGAAGACGAACTTCGCGCTGCTGGGTTTGCTTCCGCGTCCGTACGGCGGCATCGTAGGTGGCGCGCTGACGATGAATGTCTACCTGTACGCCGTCGCCGCGGTGCGCGCGTACCGCAAGGGCAATATTGGCCCGGTGCTGATTGATGTCGCCCGGTCGATGGCCGAGCGCGGCTATCCGGGCCTGCCGCTGAACGACCCGGAGGAGAACTGGGTGTACTACTCTCCGATGTCCTGGCACCCAAGCGGCAAGAGCGTCATCTGGCCAGAGTGCCTTCGCGGCACGAAACAGGGGCGCATCCAGGTCGCCCGCCTGCTGGACTATGAACCGGCAGTGGCCATTAAGCCGCGCATCACCCCGGACAGCATCCCCTACGGCGTGCCGATCGAGAAAGCTAAGGCGGAAGCGCCCGTAACCAACATCAGCGGCAAGATTGCGGGCAAGCACGCGGGCTACGCGCTGTATACGCGCAAGGGCGCGCAGGCGAAAATAGAATACTTCGACATGAGCGACGACGGCGAGCGCTACTACCACGGCTACGAGCTCTCCGGGCGCAACGCGGACGGTGGCCTGACCTATGAAGCCAACGTAACGATGGACGGCGGGGATCACGGCGAGATGGATCTGCGCCTCGCGTTCACCCCGTTCAATGACCATGAAAGCCTGCCAACGCTGAAGTTCGACACCGCAGCGGACGGGAAGCCGATGAGCACGGGGACCGTGACGTACCAGGGGGTTACGCTTGCCGTGGAGGATATGCGGGAGTAAGGGGACGCGGGAAACGGTAGGAACGCTGGGGGACGCTGTCCCCCAGGCCCCCTGCCAAAGGGCCTTGCCCTTTGGAAACCCAACATTTCGCCTCTGGGCGGGTTGGGGTTTTCATTACTGATCATCGCAGCGCATCCCGCCGTGAGGCGAAATGTTGGGTTTTTTAAGGGCCAATGCGCCCGGAGGCCGGGGGTCCAGGGGGCGGGCAGCCCCTTGGCGTTCCTTTTTTTCTGTACTCTACGGGCGTCATGCCCGCCTCCTTCGCAAACGTGTCCGAGAAGAAGCTGCGCGAGGAGAAATGCAGCCGCTCGGATATCTCCAGCACGCTGAGGCTGCTGCCTGTGAGCAGCACCTTGGCCTGCCGAACTTTTGCCTTGCGGTTGTAATCGCCGATGGTCATGCCCGTTTCACGCTTGAACTTTGCGGATAGGTAGTATGGCGTGTAGCCGACATGCTGCGCCAGCTGCGGCATGCCCCATTCGCTTTCGACGTGGCTGTCAATGTAATCAATGCAGGCCCGCACCGCCTTGGAATAGCCGGCGCTCGCCTGCGCTTTGCGTACCTCGCGGATGAACTCCTCCACCATGGTGCGGACTAGGGCGTTGATCCCCACGCCGCTGGTGCTATGCTCGATTGACTGGATATATCCGTCAGCAATCAGGTACGCCTTGTCTGCGAGCGCACCGCCTTCAATCGCCGCGCGGGCACACAGCGCGGCAAACACCTCGGAACCTACCTTCGCCTGCCGGAGGGGCTCGCTCGTTTTGAGCCGCCTACCCATCAGCGCTGCCTGGCCATCGGCCAGCACGCTCGCATAGGCAAGGTTCCCTTCCCGCACCATGCGCAGAATGCTCTGCTCGGCAAGCCATGCCGCGTGCCCGTCGACCGCGGTGTGGCTGGTGGTTTCCATCATGTCCGCGCGCGCGTCAGCCTGCGGGACGATATCGGAGATGGCCAGTCGCTCCCCTGTGATGGCGTAGTGCAGCATCTGGCCGTATTGGTTGAGCGCCTGGGGCGCGACGAGCGGCAGCGTGTACAGCACATTTTTCAGCGCGATCCGCTCCTCGGGCTGGCTGGTCAGCGCACCGATCCGCTCATCTATCACGCGTATCGGCACATCCGTGGAGAACGCCGGGCCGAGCACATGCACCTGTTTCAGGTTCCCATCCACCTTTTCAAAGACGGCGATCGCATACAGCCCGATCGGCATGCTTAGCAGCATCGGTGTGCTATGCTCCCGGCCATGCGCCAGCATCGCATCGATGGACTTGAAATGCGTGAACAGCGTGTGAAACAGGCGCGGGGTTTCCCGCGTCGTCTCCAGCAGCCTGCCGCCGCTGTCATACAGCCAGCGGCACAGGTCATGGTTGCACGCGATCAGCTCATAGCAGAAGGTCACAGCTTCATTCATCGGCGGCCTCCTTTTGCTCATGCTTCGCTCTTTTTGAAGTCATATGGCGGCATGACGGCTGATGACGACACCCATCGGCTGGGCCAGCTGCCTTTCATGCAAAAGTATACCATATTTGTCGCCGCATTTGTATTCCTTTCGCTGCCGGTGGTGTTGCTGATCATTCCAGCCACGGGTAACAAAAAGCGGAGGCTTTGCCTCCGCTTTCCTCTGGTGGTTGCAACTCTCTCAGTATACGATGGGATACGGCCGCGGGGTTGGGCTGGGCGGCTCGTACTGGCACGGTGGAAATGGATTGACGGCATTGATCGTGCGCAAGTTATAGTGCTTGAGTGCGAAGAAATCCTGGTACATGTACTCCTGCAGATATAGTTCGTTGCCCTCAATCCCACACAGCACGCCGGAGGTGCCTGTGCCATCCACAAACGATACGCCGACCGGTCCGCCAACGAGGTACCTGATATTGATTTGCCCTTGCATGTGCGTCACTCCTATCCGGGTAGGTATTGTGCTGCTCGGCGTGATGCTTCACGCTGCAGTACAATACTATGCGGCCCACGCGGCAGAGGATTGCGCAACATAGGGATTCTGTTCCGGGCGCAGGCGGCCCTTACTCGATGATAACAATCTGGTCATCGCCGCCAACCGCGTCATTTTCCGTTGCGCCATCTTCCTCGGCATTCTCGCCAATCCACACGTAAGACATGGCGTAACCCCAGTTCAGGTTGGTGACGTTATCATAGTCCTGGATATCGCCCGCGTAAAAGTCAAAATACATATTGGAATACAACGGGATCAGCGGCATTTTCTCCACCCATGCACGCTGGAACGCCAGCCACCGCTCCACATACAGCTGATACTCCAGCGCGCTGGTTCTGCGCATTGCCTCCGCCAGGTCCATCAGTTCCTCATCCTTGAGGCCCGATGTGTTGATGACGCCCTGATACGCATCGTCCGTGTTGTACTCATAGTACGGGTCGAAGGTCTGCAAGAAATCGCCGGCGAGGAAGAACATATCGTAATCCTGCCGGTCCTCGTGGCGATAGAAATACTCCAGCACCTCGCTGAACGGCACCTCCGTCACGGACAGCGCAAAGCCCGCGCTCACCATCGAAGGCTCAATGATCTCCCGGATCAGATCGGTGGTGCGGCTCTCGTTCTTCGCCCAGCGGATGGTCAGCGATTCCAGGCCATTCTCGCCTCTGCGGTAGCGCACGCCTTCCGTATACGGGTTGCCCTGCGCATCCAGGTTCCACCCGGCGGCGGCCAAGGTATCCTTCGCCGCCTCGACATCGAAGGGGATGTTGAGCGTCTTCACTTCTTCCATAACATCCAGCGCGCCCTCGCCGTTTGCGTCGCCTTCCGAGATGTAGGCGAGCATCCACTGGCCGAGTCCATAGTACCCATCGACCGCCATTGAATAGGGCGATACCGCACGGGTGATCGACGTTTTATCCATGCACTGCGCCAGCGCTTTGCGCACGGCAACATCCGACGCGGGGCCCTTCTCGCAGGTCAGCGCCAGATACGCCAGCCCGCTGCGCGCATAGTTTTGCACCTGTAGCAGGGACGGGTCAGCCGCCCTCAGCGCCATGCCATTGCGGATCGCGTCGCCGCTGAGCAGTTCGGTCGCCAGGTTGATTTCGCCGCTGCTGAGCATGTCTATCACGGTATCGTTGTCCGCCTTGCGCAGTGTCAGGCGTTCCACGCTCGGCTTTGCGCCGTCAAAGTTCCCGATGTACATGGGGTTGATGACGAGCGACACAATGCCGGTTTCCTTGTCATAGGATTCAAACTGATACGGGCCGCTCGTAACGCGCGGATTGAACAGATACCCGCTGCTGGGGTCCAGCAGCGTCTTCTCCAGCAGTGTCTTGGTGAACTCACCGCTGATATAGCAACCGTCCCCGTCATCCACAATATCGCACCCCGGCGCGATCACGTGCATCGGGTAAGGCGTAATATCAAGCATGGCGATACCGTAGAAGTACGGCAAGTACGCGGGGTCGATCTCCAGCGAAAATGTGTTTTCCGAAATCAACCGCACCCCGCGCAACCCTTTGCTCGCCCCTGTAAGGTATGCCTCATGGCCGGCGAACTGCGAAATATCGCGCGGAACCCCGCCCAGTTCCCCAATGAGTGGCGAAGCGGACATCAGCAGCGAAAAGATATAGTCCTTCGCCGTGATGGGGGTGCCGTCATTGTATGTCAGGTCAACCATCAGGCTGATGGTGTATTTTTTCTGTATTTCCCCTTCGCCTTCCGACTTTACCGCGGCAATGACCATCCCATCAAAAATGTTGGTCTCCGCACGCGTGGAAACTACGGTACTGTACCCGTGCAACAGTGCGCGAATGGATAGATCCGCGGCATTTGTCCCCCACATGTTGGTGGCAAAATACCCGGAAGGCGCGGTGACCATGCCGACATTGATGGCGCTCCCTTCCTGGATTCCGTTCTCCATTACTGTGTTGGGGCGCTCCAGGATGATAATTGACCGATCCGCCAAGCCGGACCCGAAGGTGCACAGCATCGCCAGCACAAGTACCCATACCGCAATCCGTTTCATGTCCCAATGCTCCTTCCAGCACAAAAAGCCGGGTATGAGGCCCGGCTTTTTTCTGTGGTTTTACTCTTCCTTGTCGCCCATCGAACGGGAGGCTGTGCCAGCCAACGGAACATCATCATCAAAGATGGTGAACAGCGACGGCCTAGCCCTGCTGCGCGCGCCATCTATCAACTCATCCGTGATGATCGATGCATCGCTTCCATCGCCGGGCGTGCTGGGGGTATTCGTTCCTGTCGGGTCGGTCGGATCAGGCGTGTCGCCAGTCGAGCCTTCCGTGCCCGGATCGGGCTGGGTCGGAGTCAGGACGCGCACATACCGCACCACGATGACATGATCCGCCGTCACATTCTCAAACAGGTACCCCGCGGCGTTCGCAGTCATTTCCTCCTTCGCAAGCAGCGTCCCATCTATTTCGATGGAGAACAGCCTATATCCTTCATCCGCTGCGTAGGTCACCCGTTGATTGCCGCCGTGCAGCACTGTTGCGGACCCATTGGGGGTGATTGTTCCGTTCTCCACCACCGCAATGACTGTGTGCGGGATTTGTTCGTACACCACCTGGATGGTATGGTTCGCGGTCACG
>JAVBQK010000089.1:0-5929 GCA_031549105.1 Eubacteriales bacterium | reverse complement strand
CATGATTCGCAAAGTGGCGCTTAACACGATCCGTCACTTTAAAAATCTCACAAACTGCAAACGCCCTTTCTCTAAACTCATGCTCGATTGCCTCCTGGACCCCGCTCTCATTCTCTTCCTCCTGCAAACTTGATTTCCGTGTTCCCTCCCCGCACAAACCTTGTTCGAATCCGCGATTTGTGGTACACTATTATAATCCTATCGTGGAGGTTTGGCTGATGCGTCGATCCCTTTTGGTGTTTTTGTGCCTGCTGCTGCTGGCTGGTGTCGCGCTGGCGGAAGTGGTGTTCCAGGATCTTCCCTATCCGCCGGAGGAGATGGGGATAACGCCGGAGGCCCTGCCTGAGCCTACGGTGCAGCCCATGTCCGGCTCGGTGGAGATTCTGATTACTGCGGCCGGGGATGTTACCCTTGGCGGCAATATGCGCAAGAATCCCAAGTCCACCATGTACACCAAGCTGATGGACGAGATCGGCGGCGACCTGTCGCATTTCTTCGCCAACGTTTACGACATCTTCTCGCAGGACGACCTGACCATCGTCAACTTCGAGGGCACGCTGACGGAAGCCACCAAGCACAAGGATAACGAGTTCGTTTTCCGCGCGCCTGCGGAGCACGTGCAGATGCTGACGCTGGGATCGGTGGAGGCCGTGGCGCTGGAGAACAACCACGTGATGGACTTCTATCAGCAGGGGTATGACGACACCGTTGCCGCACTGACCGGCGCGGGCATTGTCTACGCGAGCGATGGGCGGCCTGGCGTCTTCACCGCCAAGGGCGTCACCATCGGCATGCTGGCTTACCAGACGTTCGACCAGTACGCGCGGCTGTTCGAGCAAGTGCCAAAGGACGTCGCGGCGCTAAAGGCACAGGTGGATATGGTGATCGTCTCGTTCCACTGGGGTGCAGAGAGGGACTATGCGCCCAACGCCAACCAGATCAAGCTCGGGCGCATGACCATCGACGCCGGGGCCGACCTGGTGCTGGGCCATCACAGCCACCGCATCAACCCCATTGAATGCTATAATGGGAAGTATATCGTTTACTCGCTGAGCAATTGCAGCTTCTCCGGCAATACGCGGCCCAGCGATATGGATACCTTCCTGTTCCAGCAGAAGTTCACGGTGGGGGAAGGTTACGCCACGCCCGGTCCATTCCGGATCATCCCGGCGAGCATCTCGTCGGTGACGGGCAAGAGCGGCGACAAGACCGGCACAAACGATCTGGCCGTGACGCCGTTTGAGCCGGGCGGCAAAGGCGCGAAGCGCGTCATTGAGACGATGCTGAAGAACGGCAAATCGCTGACCTACGCGGTGGAGAACTACCCGACCGAATGGTGATAGACCCAAAAAGGAAGGGATTCCTGACGGAATCCCTCAATGGCGCGATATCTCCGAATTCGCGCCTCAGATGAGGATAAACGCATGAAAAAATGGTTCCTTCCGTTGCTGTTGTGTCTGCTTCTGTGTGCCGCATCCGCTGGAGCGGAGGTGGTCTTCCAGGATCTGCCCTATCCGCCGCCGGGGGATGAAGAAACGGCGCTTCCCGAGACGGATATCGTGGTCTCGCAGCCGGTTTCGGTCGGCGAGGATCCCTGGCCCCGCACGATCGTCATCACCGTCGGCGGCGATTGCACCCTGGGCACTACGGACAGCCAGCGCAAGCGTGCAGACGGATTCGATGCCGTGGTGCGTGAGAAGGGATTGGCCTGGCCGTTTTCAGGCCTGCTAGACATTTTTTCGCAGGACGACATGACGCTGGTGAACTTTGAAGGGACGCTGACCGAGAGCACGGACAAGGTGAAGGACAAGCTGTTCAACTTCAAGGGGCCGGCGGAGTATGCGCAGATCCTCACGCTGGGGTCGGTGGAGGCCGTGAACCTAGCCAATAACCATTACATCGACTATGGCGACGAGGGTAAAACGGATACCCAGGCCGCGCTGACCGCGCAGGGCATCACCTACTGCGCCAAGGGGCAGACGGCGGTGTACACCGTGCGCGGCATCAAGATCGGGCTGATCGGCAACACATTCTCCTATAAAGAAGGCAAGTGTGACATCTCCGCCGATGTCAAGGCACTGCGCGAGGAGGGCTGCCAGATCATCCTGGCATCGTTCCACTGGGGCAGCGAGTATGAGTACGAATACACGCGCGATCAGCGTAACATTGGCCGCGCGGCGATCAAGTCCGGGGCCAGCGCCGTCATCGGGCACCACCCGCATGTTGTGCAGGGCATTGAGCTGTACGAGGATACATACATCCTGTATAGTTTGGGCAACCTTGTCTTCGGCGGCAACACCAACCCGGATGACCGCGACGCGTATGTCGCGCAGCTGACATTCACAGTGCCCGAAAGCGGCGAAGTTCCGCCGCCCACGCTCAAGATTATCCCCGTCCGCCTGACGAGCCTGGCCAGCGGCACTGACTACCGTCCTGTCGTCGCCGTGGATAGCTACGAGCGCATCCTAAAGAAAATACTAAACTATTCAACCAACATGAAGGGATTTATCAATCCCCAATAAAGGAGAAACCATTCGTATGAGCACATCGCGTTTCGCGATTTTTGTGGACCTGGAAAACTGCGGCGCCAAAGCCGAGATGCTGAACTATATCATTGAGCGGGTGAAAATCCGCGGGGACATCCTGCTGGGCCGCGTGTACGGCTATACTGACCGCTACACTTCGCTCAAGGAGCTGCTGCTTTCCAACACCTTTAACGTGGTGCCGTCGCTTCGCTTCGGCCATCACCAGAAAAACAACCTGGACATTCAGCTCGTCATCGACGCGCTGGAGGTCGCCTACACCAATGATCTAATCGACAGCTTCTGCATCGTCTCCGGCGACAGCGACTATACCCCCCTCGTTGGCAAGCTCAAGACGATGGGCAAGTTCGTGCTGGGCATCTCACGCAGCGAGGTTGCGTCGAACATCTTCATCAGCGCGTGCAACGAGTTCATGTTCCTGGAGAATGTCTCCAGCAAGAAGAAGAAGGAAGCTCCGCGCGGCGCGGAAGAACCGCTAAACGATGCGGACCTGGCCAAGCTGATCGAGACGATCATGGAGGAGGCCGAGGACGACGAGCTGTACGCCTCGGAACTGAAAACCACACTGCTGCGCCTGCGCCCGGACTTTAATGAAAAGGCGTTCGGCTTTGCATCGTTTGGGAAGCTGCTGTCGCACATCGCGCAGAAGTTCGGCAACATCCGCGTCGTCAACGACAACTACAACATGATCATTAGCCTCAAGCGCGATGAAGAGGCGAAGCCCGAGATCAACAAGGACAATTTTATTGATATTTTCGGCGCGCAACTAAAGGCATACAAGGAAAGCGGGTTCGACTGCGTCAACCCGTCGATCCTCAAGGGCGATGTGCAGGGCGAATATCCCAGCTTTACCGAGCGGTCGCTGGGGTTCAAGCGCTTCTCCGACCTGCTGAAAACGCTGGAAAAGCGCGGCCTGTGCAAGGTGGAGCTGGATGAGCAGAAGACGATGCTCGTGCGCGTGCTGTGATGCGCGCGCGCCTGCTCCGCTCGCTTGATACGAATCCGCACCGCAACCTCGCCCGCGAGGAAGCATTGCTGCTAGGCTATGACGGTGGCGGGCAGGACGCGGCGATCCTCTACATGTGGCAGAACGCGTCCACGGTGGTGATAGGCCGCAACCAGAACGCCTGGCGCGAATGCCGAACCACGCTGCTGGAGGCGGAGGGCGGTACGCTCGCTCGCCGCACCACCGGCGGCGGCGCGGTCTTTCACGACCTGGGTAACCTCAACTTCAGCTTTCTGCTGCCGCGCGGGTCGTATGACCTCACGCGGCAGCTATCCGTGGTGCGACGCGCAGTGCAGTCGTTCGGCATTGCGTGCGAGTTCTCCGGCCGAAACGACCTGTTGGCGGATGGGCGCAAGTTCTCCGGCAACGCGTTCCGCTTCACGCGGGAGGGCGCGCTGCACCATGGCACGCTGATGGTCGCAGTTGACCCGGAGCGCATGGCGCGGTATCTGTCCGTCTCCAAGGAGAAGCTAGCCGCGAAGGGCGTCGCGTCGGTGCCGTCGCGCGTGGTGAACCTTTCCGCGCTGGGCAGGGTAACGATTGATGTGCTAGCGGACGCACTGTATGCGGCGTTTATGGTCGAGTATGGCGACTGCGCAATGGAGGACGCGGATGCGCTGGACCTGCCCGGCTATGCCGAGCTGGCTGCCCGCAACGCCTCCTGGGACTGGAACTACGGCGCGACCCCGTCGTTTGACGTGACGTTTGAGCGCCGGTTCGAGTGGGGCGGTGTACAGCTCTGCCTGTCGCTGGCCGAGGGGCGCGTCACCAGCGCCCGCGCCTACACCGACGCGATGGACCCCGATCTTGCCCCGCGCCTGGAAGCTGCGCTGCTGGGCTGCCCGTTCACGGCGGCCGCGATGGCGGAGCGCGCGGGCGGGGATATCGGCGCGTGGCTTGCCGGGGTTGACGCGTAAAGTTTTGCCATATACCATTTTTTTGTTTATAGGAGGCATCCGTGTCACACCATACCGCGCGTGAAGCGTATGAACAATTTCAGGAGCGGCTAAACCGGTTTCCGCAGGGCGCGCCACCCTCGGAGACGCTATACCAAATTCTGGAGGTACTGGTCAGCGACCAGGAAGCGGCGATGCTGGCCGCACTGCCGATCCGCCCATACACGGCAAAGCGTGCCGCAAAGGCACTGCACATGACCGTGCCGGAGGCGGAGCGCGCGCTAAACGCGCTGTGCGACAAAGCGATGCTGGTGGACGTGGTCAAGGAAGGCGAAGAGACGCGCTACATGATGCCCCCGCCGATGGCGGGCTTTCTAGAGTTCGCGCTGATGCGGGTCCGCGACGACATCGATCAGAAGCTGCTCAGCGAACTGTATCACCAGTATCTCAATGTCGAAGGCGAGTTCATGGAGGCCTTGTTCTTCAGCACAGAGACGAAGCTGGGCCGCGTATTCGTGCAGGAGCCTGCGGTGCCGGACGACCAGACCGTGCACATCCTCGACTGGGAACGCGCAACGGAGGTCATTGAGCGTGCGCCGCACATCGCGGTGGGCATGTGCTACTGCCGCCACAAGGCCGCCCATCTGGGTACGGCGTGCGACGCACCGCTGGACGTCTGCCTGACATTCGGCAATGTCGCTGATTCGCTGTCCCGCCACGGGTTCAGCCGCGCCATCGGAAAGACCGAAGCGCTGGAAGCGCTGCACCGCTCCTATGAGCACAATCTGGTGCAGTGCGGCGAGAACACCCGCACCGGCGTCAGCTTCATATGCAACTGCTGCGGTTGCTGCTGCGAAGCATTGCTCGCAGCCAAAAAGTACGCGCCGCGCCAGCCGCTGTGCACCACGGCCTTTCTACCACACATAGACAATCAAACCTGCACTGGCTGCGGCAAATGCGCGCGCGTCTGCCCCGTAGACGCCATCGCGATGAAAACCGACCGCGAAGGCGAGCGTGACCGCCGCATCGCGACGATCGACGAGCAAGTATGCCTGGGCTGCGGCGTCTGTGTGCGCAACTGCCCCAAACACTCAATCCGTTTGGAACCTCGCGAAAAGCGCCTGATCACCCCGGCCACGGGCGCGCACCGAATCGTTTGCGCCGCCATCGAAAAAGGCCAGCTGGCAAACCTCATCTTCGACGCACCCGCGTTGGCCGGCCACCGCACGCTCGGCGCGATGCTGACGGCCATCCTACGCCTCCCACCGCTTCAAAGGATGATGGCCTCCCAGCAGATGAAGTCCAAGTACCTGGACAGGCTGATGGCGGAGAAGTAGGGAGGACGACGGGGAAGGGACGCCAGGGGGAGCGCTGCTCCCCCTGGACCCCCACGCGAAGGGCTTCGCCCTTTCGAAACCCATGTTCGCTCACGCGAGGGTAAGGACCAGTTTTATAAAAACAAGAAACCCAACCCCTGCGTGAGC